>JAHZFN010000001.1:0-1775 GCA_019421315.1 Peptococcaceae bacterium
CTGACAGCTCGATTTCCGATTTTTTGGCACAACAGATAATCGCAATCCCGCAAAAGCTCCGCCTTTTGTTTCAGCCGCCAATCGTGATCTGTTAATCCCTCTGCATTATCCTGCGCAGGCAGCATACTGCGTTTTTCCGTAAATTCTGTTTCACCGTTTGCTTTTACAGTATAAATGCTTACTTCGGCGCATTGTCCGAAATGCTCGTTAATATTGGCTCCGTCATTTGTGCAAATACCAATTTTCCACATTACTATTCTCCTGTTTTCTTCTACTTTCTTTCGTTTCTTTTTTACTGCCTGCGCCTATCCGTGTGAAAAATTGCTGTTGTCAGCTTGTTCTTCAAAAATTTCGGCACGGTATTCGCTGGCGCCTGGAACGCCTACCGCATCTGCACGGCAATGGCTGCAATGGCGAAAAACCTGCAAATGCTTTTCTGCGGTCTGCCTTGCTTTCTGCAAATGTTCACAGCCGGGAGCGGGAATATCTTTCAGCCTGAACTGAGGAATCAAAGGTATGATATTGATTAAAGAAGCACCCCATTCCTTAACCGTTTCAGCTATAGTTTCAATATGTTCATCATTTATACCCGGAATTAAAACAACATTAATTTTGATAACCATGCCCAGCGCAGCCGCTTTTTTGATACCTGCCCGCTGCCTTTCGATCAGCTTTTCGGCAGCGGCATAGCCTGTATAACGAACTCCGTCATAAAAAACCTCGCCGCAAATTTTTTGCTGAATTTCGGGCTGAACTGCGTTGACGGTAACAGTCAGAGATTTAACACCGACTGCCGCCAAAGCCTCCGCTTTATCCGCCAAAAGCAAACCGTTGGTACTTAAACAAAACATTAGACCAAAATCCGCTTTTTGCAAAAGGGCAAAGGCTTGCAAAGCATTATCCGTCACCAAGGAATCCCCCGGACCGGCAATTCCGATCACTTTAAGCTCGGGACAGACAGCCAAAGCTTTTTGTACAATTTGCACCGAGTTTTCGGGATTGATAATTTTCATTGCCACTCCGGGGCGGTCTTCATCGTTATTAAGGCTGCGTATGCAAAAATTACAGCGAATATTGCACTGCGGACAAACAGGCAAATGAAGTCTGGCAGAATTCAGCTTTTTGTCTACGGCAAAGCAAGGGTGAACATTGGATAAGTGTTTTAAAAGTTTTGTTTGCTGTACTTTGTTTTCTTCCATATTTTTTATGTCACGCTTTCCGTTTTTTTGTTATTTTTGTGCCAAAAGCACCTGGCCCCAGTGAGCAGACCAATTTCTCAGTTCCTCTTGGGTTAAGGATTTCGGCGTTTTAGATTCGCAATGTGCGACAATTTTTTCCGCCAAGCTGCGGTAAACGGCCGCCTGGGCAGAATTTGGCAGCGCTTCGATTGTTGTTTTACCCTGCAATTCACTTTGGGTTACTTCAACGGATCTTGGGATAAAGCTGATGATTTGAGTTTCGGTTTTGGCGGCAAAATCCTGCAAAATATCCCTCTGATAATCCTCGTTTACCGAATTGGCAATAATGCCGCCCAAAAGAGCCCCGCCTGTTCTGGAATATTTTTCGATACCCTTAAACAAATTGTTGGCGGCGTAAACAGACATAAAGTCCGCCGAAGAAACTGTGAAAACGTGGTCGGCAATACCGGCACGGATAGGCATGGCAAAACCACCGCAGACAACATCGCCCAAAACATCATAAATCACATAATCCAAATCCAAAAGCTCAAAAATTTTCTGCTGTTTAAAAAGCTCAACAGCGCTGATAATCCCCCT
>JAHZFN010000001.1:1785-5102 GCA_019421315.1 Peptococcaceae bacterium
CTGCTTCAACGCAGTAAATGCCATTATAACCCTGATGAACGGCATCCATGGCATTAACAGAAGAATTTTCTCTCAGCATATCCAAAACAGTTGCAATATAGTTGCCGTCCCGCAGTGTGTTGGTGGAATCGCTTTTGGGGTCGCAGCCAAACTGCATAACTTTATACCCTATATCCGACAAAGCCGCCGAAAGGTTGGAGGTTGTTGTGGATTTGCCGATTCCGCCTTTACCGTAAATTGCTATTTGTTTCAGTTTTTTCGCCATATGTATCATACTCCTTAAAAAATCTGAACTTTTCTTAATGTTATTTATTAAATATTATTCTGTTAATATTACTTTTCTTTAATGTAAGAAAACGGCTCTTTTTCGTACCATTCCGCCTTATAGGGCAAATCCAGATTATCCCGCAGATTATCGTAGAATTGCCTGTTGCGGAGCATTCTTGCCAACCCTCTGGCGATTTCAAAAACCCCGGTAAAACCAAAATAATTATTGGGTTTATAGAAAAGAGGGTACACGGGAACACCCTGCTTGGCAGGCTGAACGCACTGACCGTTATGACCGATATAAACATCGGGGGGCATGCGGTTTAACAAATTGGCCTTTTCAAAAGGCTGACCGATGGAAACGCTGTAAGTCATCTTTTTGTTGCTGCGGCGGCTTTCCAAAAGCTCGTTGGAGAACCTGTCGTGATGCCTGGTTTCAATGCCCAGCACCTCCATGCCGAACATTTCCAAAGTGTCGGCAGTTGCCAAAGAGCGGGGTTCACCGCCGTGAATAAACGCTGTCTTACCCTTTAAATATTTTTTTAAAGGCTTAACAGCTCTTTCCAGCTTGGCAATTTCTGCGGCAATAACTTTTTCCGCTTCCTCCTCTTTATGGAAAAACTTGGCAACCTCACGCAGCCAAACAGCTGTATTTTTAATGCCGATGGGGATATTTTTCATAATATACGGAATACCGTAAACCTTTTCCATGTATGTAAAGAGATACTCGTCATGGGTTGTGCAAATGCTGATATTAAGAGAGGCGTCCACCATATCCGTCAAATAGCGAGTGGGAGAATCGTAAGGCAAAATTCTCACTTCCAGACCGATCAGCTCCAAAATCCTTTTCAACTCGTCCTGGTCGGCATGGGCTGTTGACGATGTGTTGAACAAATTAACCTTTCTGCCATTGTTCTTTTTTAAATTTTCCTGAATTTCTGCTTCCTTATCTTGAAGATAAGTACGGATTATGCCGTGATACAAAGCGTCATAGGCGGAGGCAGGAATTTTTGATTTAAAACCTGCACAATAAACAGGCATCAAATTTGCCTTAACCTGATCCTTGACAGACTCGATGACAGCGTCAACATCATCACCTGTCAAAGTTGGAACGCAGGTAACCATAACAAAAATGTTTTCGGGGTGATATGTTTCCTCGGCATAAAGAATTGCTTCACGCAGTTTTTTTTCGCCGCCTGATATAACATCGGTTTCGCTCAAATTTGTATTAATAGTGCGGACATAACGGGTTTGATCCTCTTTGCCGTCGAAAAACAATTCACGCATGAACATATTCATGCCGCCGCAGCCAACGGGCGAATGCATAATGATAACAGGGTCGGAAACGGTATCCACCCAAGACAAGCTCAGACTGGACTGACAAAGCTGCGTTTGATGAAACCTGCGGCAGGCTGCATTCAAACAGCCGCCTTTGGATTTTTCCAAAATATCCTCAACGGTACCCCCAAAGCTATTACAGGAGCCTAAGCGATTTTCTCTGACAGGAGGCTCTTTGGCATCATAATATTCCATTAAATCACTTTGTTTTATATTATCTAATTTTATATTATCTAACATTTCATTACCTCCTCAATTTATCGGCAAGCCACCAAAACGGTGAAAATATCTTCCAAAAGATTTAAACCGCCCTCGTAGCCGGCATAACCTCGGTTCACAATCATTCTGTTGGCAATGGGATAAGAAACGCTCAGATGATCTGCATTTATTCTTTTGGCAAATTCACGGTCCAGGGAACTGCCAACCACAAAGGCAGGCGAAAAGGAATCGTGATATTCGCCGTCATCTTCAGGCACAGGCCAAAGTTCACGCAGGTGCTTTTCCGCTTTGTCCGTATTTGTATCAAAGAAAACGTTAGGCTTAATACCTGAGCGATAATTTTCAAAGCGTTTGGCAACCAAGGACTTTTCTTCATCGCTCAGCTGATCGGTAATCATAACCATGTCGGGCAGCCAGCCTATATCATCCGCCAAAAATTTACTGATTGCCTGAGCATAATTGGCATCGCCGATAACTGCGGCATACCGCTGAAAATCGCAGTCAGTATACAAATCGACAACCTTTTCCATATAGTGATAATATTCATATTTATGCTTGGCAACAATACTGTCCGTCAAATTCTTTTCGACACCGAGCGCCTCGCCCACCCGATACAAAAACTCGGTTGTAGCAGCGTCGCCGATGGGAAAAGCCGTAACAAAATACGGAATATTATGAACAGCTTCGTAGCATTGGGCTGTTTTTATGCCGTATGTGTCGGAAACCACAATGTTCATGCAGGCACAACCCGAATTTTTCAAATTATCCAAGGTTTCGTATTCACCGAAAAAAGTATTGACGGCAAAACCCATTTCTTCAATTAAACTTTTCAAAATGGTCAAATCTTTTTTGTAGAAAATATCCATAATCGGCACAACACCAAAAAGATTAACTGTTTTGCTGTCTTTTTCCTCCGATTTTTCCACAAAATCACGAACCAAGGTTTCCATCACCAAATCATAACCGTCATAGGAATCACCGCGGAAACCGCCCGTTTCCGCCGCCAAAACCGTGGTTCTGTCATCGCAGAACTCGGCGGCAATACTTTTCACATCATCACCGATCATCTCTACCATGCAGGCGGTAAGAGCAAAATACAAATCGCCGTCCATCAATTCCAAGGTCGACTGTATTTGTTCACGCAAGCGGTCTTCGCCGCCGAAAATCAATTCCTTTTCCGTAACGCAGGTGCTGGAAACAGTCTGATTGGAAGCATAACCGCTGCCGGCATAAGCCGCAGACAGGGAAATTGTATAACCCAAATTGCCGCCGCAGCCGGGAGCCGCATGAATAATAGGAACAACCTTGCCGGGCAAAGCTTTCAAAGTTCCCAAAGCGCCGCCCAAAGTGCAAGTATATCTTGGTCTGTCAATTAAATTTTTGGAATATGTCATTGCAACCTTTTCCACCTTTCTTATGTGCCTGTCCGCTTATCTGCCTTTAAGCCATTTATAAAGCTTAATGCCGCCGACTTGAATGATTTCCACAACAAT
>JAHZFN010000010.1 GCA_019421315.1 Peptococcaceae bacterium
CTACCAAATATAACGCAACATTTGCCAACGCATCTTACGGCAAACTGCAATACCTCGACCCCAACACAGGTGTTGGTAACCCGACTCCTTCCTATACATACGGTCTGTTCCTGGCAGAAGTTGAAGTTGAAGTTGCAACAGGTAAAGTTACCTGTATCGGTTACCACTGCGTAGACGACGTTGGTGTTATCGGTAACATCGACGCTGTAAACGGTCAGGCTTACGGTGGTCTTTCCCACTGCATCGGCTTCGCTCTTTCCGAAGATTACGATGATGTTAAGAAACACGCCAACATCAAAGGTGCCGGCGTTCCTTATATCAAAGATATTCCGGATAACTTCAACCTGCATCATATCGACCATCCCAGAGAAGAAGGTCCTTGGGGCTCCTCCGGCGCTTCCGAAGCTTTCCAATCCTCCGGTCATATGGCAGTTATCAACGCTATTTACAATGCCTGCGGCGTTCGTGTTTACACATTGCCCGCAACTCCCGACAAAGTTAAAGCAGGTCTGGATATTGTTGCCAAAGGCGGCACAACCGAATCTCCGAAAAAATACTTCATGGGTTCCGACTTCTACGAAGAATTGGAAAACATTAAAGCCAATCCCGTTGAAGCGTAAGATTTGCCTATAAAGATTTAAAGCTGCACGCAGCATTTAATATTATTAAAAAAGAGAGGGCAATCCTCTCTTTTTTAATAATATATTATAATCATCATTGCAAGCCCTTTTATCTCGAATTTAAGTTCCGACTTAAGAATTTAAGAATTCTTATTATATTTTAACTTAATTGACATTTATTTATATTTGACAAAACACTAATACTGCCTATACAATGGTATCATATTAAAAAAATAACAAAATCATCGCTGTTTAATTATTTATACAGCAGAAAGGTATGCGTAAGAAAATGGATGCAATTAAATTAATGAATGAAAAAATCAAATCCTGCTTGCAGGACGAAAACCCCTTTTGTACTCACGCCTGCCCTTTTCATATAAACACCAAGGATTTTATTCAAAAATTAAAAAGAGGCAGTATTGATTCCGCTTACAAAACTTATCGCAATGCTGTCGGTTTTCCGCAGATTGTCGCCGAAATTTGCAACCATCCGTGTCAAAACGTCTGTCCGAGAAAAGATATTGACGACGCTGTACAAATGCAAAGTCTGGAACAGGCGGTTTGCAATTTGACAAAAAACAAAAAGCCGACAGATTACAATATACCGCAAAAAAATTTCAGCATAGCCATAGTCGGCGGCGGCATGACAGGCTTGGCCTGCGCATTGCGACTGGCAGAGAAAAAATACAGCGTAACGCTGTTTGAAAAAAGCGACAAAGTAGGCGGCACACTGAACAATATGATGGATCCTGCCGTTATGCAGGCAGAAATCGACAATCAATTTCAGTTCATCGATTATGAGCTGAAGCTTAACCAGGAAATCAAATCTTTGGACGAGCTTGCCGACTACGATGCCGTATATGTTGCCACAGGCTTTGGCGGCAACGATTTCGGTCTGCTCAGCCAATCTTTACCGGGACACTTTGTCGGCGGCAGTATTTTGGGCTGCGCAAAAACGGAAGCCATCGCCATGGGACTGGATGCCGTTAATCCTGTCGAATGGTGGCTGAAAACCAAAAATATGCCGCCCCAAAAGGAATTTGCCGCCTGCCAAATGCAGATTGACAACGAGGTTTTCACACCTACTCCCACTATATTACCAGCCAACGGAAGTTCTTATACCAAAGAAGAAGTTATCTGCGAAGCAAAGCGCTGTGCGGAATGTTCCTGCGACGGCTGTCGTCGGCACTGTGACCTTATAGATATTTACAAAAAATTACCGAAACGTTTTAAAGAAGAAGTTGACAACTCCATTGAGCCGAAGCACGTTGACGGCGGCGGCTATACATACAAAAGACTAATGGCGGCTTGCAGCGACTGCGGACAATGTAAAGAGCACTGCCCGCAAAACATCGACTTTGGCAGCTTTATTTTGGAAGGCAGAGCTAAAATTCAAGCAAAAGGTCAAATGCCGCCCGCATTTTACGGTTATTGGCTAAACGACTGCGATCAGGCAATGTCGGCGGCGGCAACATTAACCGCCAACCCGCCCTCTGCTGCCAAAGCAAAATATGCCTTTTTCCCCGGCTGTCAGTTGGGCGCCTCCGATCCGCAGTATGTTTTGCGAACCTATGAATTTTTGCGCAACGTCGAACCGCAAACCGCAATTATGGCAAGCTGCTGCGGTGTGCCGTATCTTTGGGCGGGCAAAACCGAAATGCACCAAAAAGCCATTGCCGATTTGCGGGAAAAATGGAATTCTTTGGGGCAGCCGCAGTTAATTTTTACCTGCCCCACCTGTTACGAACAATTTAAACGCTTTTTGCCGGAAATCCAAGGCACAATGCTTTATGAAATGCCGGAGCTTTTGGCGTTCGCCGAGCAGCAAGGCGCAAACAAAAGAGAAACGGCAACAATTTCCGTTTTTGACCCCTGCGTTACCAGAAAAAACCACAAATTGCAGGAATCTGTCCGCAGTTTGGCGGCAGCTTTGAAATATCAAGACGAAAAACTGCAAACAACCGACGCCAACGCCATGTGTTGCAGCTGGGGCGGCCACGGTTCCATAGCCAATCCTGACTTTGCCAAAAAAGTTACCAAAAGAAGAACCGAGCAGAACGACAACACCTACGTCGCCTACTGCATAAACTGCCGAGACATTTTTGCCGCTTCGGGCAAACCGACTTATCATATTTTGGACTTGATCTTCGGCATTAACGAAAGCCTGAGAAATCCGCCGTTAATTTCTGAGCGGCGTTTAAACCGTCAAAAATTAATCATAGAATTAAAAAAACAACTGCAAATAGCAACAGCTGAGGAAGTAAAAATGCCGATTGAAAACAAATACAATTTAATTATCTCCGATGAAATCAAAGAGGAAATGAGCAAAAACTATATCCTGGAGGAAGATGTTTTAAAGGTTGTCAACCACTGTGAAGACACCAAAGAAAAACTGCTCAGCAAAACCACCAACCATTATTTCGGTCACCTGCAAATTGATTATGCAACATACTGGGTTGAATATGAAAAATGCGAAAATGGCTTAAAGCTGATCAAAGTATATTCCCACAGAATGAAAATTGACGATTAATTATTTTATATTTAATCCCTTTTATATTTAATCAAGGAGGAAAAGTTATGGCAATTCCCAACAGAGGTCGCGGCAGAGGTCAAAATCAACCGCTCATTCCCGATGATACTTATATTTGTCAAAAATGCGAACTGGAAATGATCAAAAAACCCACTTCTTTCAGCTACATGGGCAGAACCTTCAACACAGAGCTTTATCGCTGTCCAAAATGCGGTCAAATTATGGTTCCCGAAGAATTGGTGAAAGGCAAGATGAAAGAAGTGGAAACCATCATGGAAGACAAATAGAGAAGACAAACAGACTTTTGTCAAGGCGGCATTAACGCCGCAATCAACTCAATTCAACTCAATTTAGAGCAAATATTTTATTTTATGATTTATCAGATTAGGAAAACAGACGAGGTGAAAACAATGTCAACAACAGAAAAAGATTTGGAAAAAATTGCCGAATTCAGAAGCAAAGGCTACGGCTGCGCTCAAGTTATGGTTGCAATGGGGCTTTGGAAAATGGAAGAAGAAAATCCACTTTTGGTTGAAGCCGCCAAAGGCTTATGCCTGGGGTGCCACTGTGAAAGCCTGTGCGGCTGCATAAGCGGCGCCGCTTGCATGGCAACGATGATCGACCGTGAACAAGCATTGGAATACGTCATTCCCGAATTGGCTGCTTGGTTTGAAGCCGAATACGGCAGCATCAACTGCATGGATCTGCTGGAGGGTGACGTCAACAACAAATTCACCACCTGCCCGCCCATTATCGAAAACACATACCTGAAAGCCAAAGAGCTTTTGAGTGAGGTTGGCTATGACCTCTAAACTGCTATGCCAAACGGCAAGTGTCTGTCCTGTTTGCCTGAAGCAAATTCCCGCCGAAAAATATTTGATTGACGGCGAAGTTATTATGAAAAAAAACTGCCCCGAACACGGCGATTTTGAAGCTGTGGTTTGGCGAGGCGAAACCGACATTGCAGATTGGTGTCAAACGAATGCCCAATTCAACGGCAATCCCCTTTGTCCAACTGCCTGCGGGCTTTGTGAGCAGCATCAGCAGGATACCTGTTGTGTCGTCTACGAAATAACCAAGCGCTGCAATCTGAACTGTCGTTTTTGCTTTGCCGATGCGGGAACCGAAAGCGACATTTCTCTCAGCCAAATCAAAGAGGATTTACAAAAAATGATTGTTCCCGGCAAAACTTTGGTGCAAATTTCAGGCGGCGAGCCTACGGTTCGTGACGATTTGCCGCAGATAATCCAAGCCGCCAAAGCCGCAGGCGCCAAATATGTTCAGCTGAACTCCAACGGTATTCGATTGGCAGAGGACGAAGCTTTTCTGGCAAGCATTGTCAAAGCGGGAGTTTCCTTTGTGTTCATGCAGTTTGACGGCACAGATGACAGCATTTATCAATATCTGCGCCATAAACCGCTTTTGCAGACAAAAATCAAAGCAATCAAAAACTGCGAAAAATACGGTCTCGGCGTAACGCTGGTTCCTACTTTAGTCAAAAACCTCAACACCGAAAATATCGGTGAAATTATTCGCATAGGAATGAGTATGTCGCCAACCGTGCGGGGAATTCATTTTCAGCCTGCAAGCTACTTCGGCAGAATTCCGCAAACTCCGCAAAACGAAACCCGCTACACACTGGGAGAACTGCTGGATGATATTGAAAAGCAAACCAACGGTTTTGTTAAAAAAGATAATTTGGCACCCGCCTGCTGCGATCATCCTCTCTGCGGTTTCCACGGGTCTTTCGTGGTTTTGCCTGACAACACACTTATGCCCCTTACAGTACGCAAAGCAGGCAACAGCAGCTGCTGCTGCGGCGCAACCGCCGAAGAAAACAGAGAGTATGTGGGCAGCCGATGGGAACGCAGCCCCGAAATGGCGCAAGAAACCAATTTCGACATAACAACGATGGAGGGATTTTTCAACCGTGTTAAGGCATACGGCTTTACAATAACCTCCATGGCATTCCAAGACGCCTGGAATTTGGATTTGGCACGTCTGCAAAAATGCAGTCTGCACGTTTTCAAAAACGGCAAATTCATTCCGCTTTGCGCCAACTATTTAACATCTTCCACAGGCAGGAGTATTCACAATGACACCAAACAAGCCTAAATTCTCACCGCTGGAAACCATGGTTTTGCGGGATTTGCAAATTAACGATTGCGGCGAAAACGAAAGTCTTTCTATTGACGTTCTTTCTATTCTGGAAGAAAAACAAATGCGCTTGCTTCGCCGACAAATTGACTACGCTAAAAATAACAGCCGTTTTTTTGCGGAACATTTGCGCAGTGTGGACACATCAGAGCTTTGCCGCTATAAAGATTTGAACAAAATACCGCTGATGTCGGCGGATGATATTCTGCAAGACGGCATGGCTATGGCTTGCCTGCCTTTCAGCAAGATTCCCCGTTTTACGTCAATTCGTTCTTCAGGCACCCAAGGACCTGTTAAACAGCTGTATTTTTCCGACAAAGACATTGAAAAAACCGCTGTTTTTTTCTCCTACGGCGTGCGCAGCATGACAAAAGACGTACAAAGAGCGGTTATTTATCTGCCAGGACCCACAATCGGCAGTACCGCCCAAATTTTATCAACGGGGCTAAACGCAGTCGGCATAGAAACCATGACTTTCGGCGCCATCAAAGATTTTGAAGCGGCAAAACAGGCTTATCTGAATTTTAACGCCGACTGCGCAATCGGTCTGCCCAGCCAAATTTTGCAGCTGGCAAGAACTGCGCCTCAATTAAAACCCAAATCCGCATTTATTACGGCTGATTATATTCCCCAATCCTTGGTGAATGCCATATCGGAAGCCTGGCACTGCGAGGTTCTATGGTTTAAGCGAATGCGGCTTAGGCGGCGGTGTGGAATGCCCTGATCACAGCGGGTATCATATGCGGCACAACGATTTGCTTTGGGAGATTATCGACCCGCAGACAGGGCAAACTCTGCCTTACGGCGAATACGGCGAAGTGGTTTTTTCCACGTTAAACCGAGAAGCTATGCCGTTAATTCGTTACAGAACAGGGGATATTGCCTGCCTTACCAAAGAAAAATGCGCCTGCGGCGCTTTGCTGCCAAAGCTCTCATACATCAAAGGCAGACGCCAAAACACTGTTTTCGTCAATAATGAGCCGATAACAATTCAAAGCCTGGACGAAAAAATATTTTCCATTGCCGAAGTTTTAGATTATCAACCTGTGGTTAAAAATAACATACTGCAATTTTATGTCAAAACCAATTCTGAAGATTTATCGGGGATTGCCGAGAAAATTCAAAGCCTTTTTCCCTGTATCAAAGCGGAAATTTACAGGGGTGACGGTTTTTACACAAGAGGTACAATCAAAAGAAAAATTATCATCGAAGAAACAAAGCAGCAATGATTCTCTCAGTCATTGCTGCTTTGTTTTATTAGTTAATATTATTTTATTATTTATTTATTCATTAAAAAAGATCATTGACAAATAGGTTACCGTTAAATCGCCGTTGTTATAATTAACGCCCGCTTTTTTAGCAACAGCGCTGACAAGCATACCGTAACCCTCAATAGAGCCGTGCACTTTATCAGGGAAACGGCAGGGAGCATCGGGATAAGTACATTTTTCGCAATTACTGCAGCCCTCAATATCCAGCATCAAAAAATCTGCGCCCAACGCTTTCAATTTATCATCAATGACAAAACACATTTTTTGAAAATCTTTCATTCCCCGCATCATGCCTTTCCAGTCGAAGGGTGAACGCAAAGCGTATTTGCCTGTAAACATTATTGCTTTATTGTAACGATAAATTCTTTCACGACATTCTTCCAATGTGCCGATTCCGGGCGGGCAAGCCCAGGTTGTGCCGTATTTGCGGCAAGCATTTTGTTTGCAGATTTCCCGAACCTCGTCCATGAAAACCAAATCATTGATATCAACAAATCCTTGCTGATATACGCCATCTGTTTCCTGCAAAATCTTACTGTAATCTACTTTATTGCAATCTGCCATTTTACATTCTTCTTTCTTTTATTTTTGTTCTCCTGCAAAATCAATTTTATCACCAAAAACAGCGCTCAAAGCGTCGTTTTTTTAATCCTGCAAAAACATATTGTTTGCTCTTTCATAACCGACAGTTGTGGTGGGACCGTGACCCGGCAAAAGAAACAGGCTGTCGTCCATCGGCATAATTTTAGTTTTAATGCTGTTGATTATATCACGGAAGCTGCCGCCGGGCAAATCTGTTCTGCCGACGGAGCCTTTAAAAATTGTATCGCCTACCAAAAAATATTTGTTAGCCAAAAGAATACAAACGCCGCCTTCGGTATGCCCCGGAGTATGGAAAACCGGCATTTCCAGACTGCCCAATTTCAAAGTTATACCCTCCTCCAGATAAGCGTCGGCTTTGGACGGAACAATGGATCTGACCATTTTCGTGTTATCCTCTGTCAAAAGATGTTCATCAGCCTTGTGGATATACAGCTTGGCTTCGGGAAAATTCCTTTTTGCATCGGCGTTGCAGTATACATGATCCCAATGTCCATGGGTATCTAGAATCAGCTGAACCTTGCTGCCCACTTCCGCCGTAATCTTGTCAACATAGTCTTTGATTTTTTGGTAACTACCGCCCGGATCGACAATCATGGTCGCCTTATCCTTGACATTGGTTACAACATAGCAGTTGGTTGCAATTGGTCCAACCTGCAGCAATTCAATTATCAAATCTTTGTTTCCTATATTCATGAGAATTCTCCTTATCAGTTAATTTTTTTAAGATTAAAATGTTTTTTTGCTGTCCAAAAGCAGCGTTACAGGACCGTCGTTGGCAATATCAACCAACATATCCGTTTGAAAAACGCCTGTTTCAACTTTAACGCCTTGCTTTTTGACTTCCTCCACAAAGCAGCGGTAAAGCAAATCGGCTTCCTGAGGCGGAGCGGCTTCGGAAAAACCGGGGCGTCTGCCTCGGCGACAATCACCGTACAGAGTGAACTGGGAAACAGCCAAAATTTCGCCGCCCACATTCTGCAATGACAAATTCATCTTGTCGTTTTCATCCTCGAAAACCCGCAGATTTACGATTTTCTCCGCCAAATACTTGCTGTCCGCTTCTGTGTCGCCGTTGCCGACGCCCAGCAAAACCACAAAACCCTTGCCGATTTTTCCCATAATCTCGCCCGTTTCCTGCAAGGTTACGGCGGCTTTTAAAACTCTCTGCACAACAGCTCTCATCTTTTTCTCCTATCGTTTTTCTTTATCCGGTCTTTTTTATCTATTGCAACATTAATCCACATTGCAACATTAATCCACCGCTTACATCATTCACATTGATTCGCCCGAATGCTGCGCTTTGGTTTGACCTTTGGCGTAAATTCGCTGTACGTCAGTTACGCCGCGGATTTTACGAACCTTGTTCATAATATATTCCAGCTGTTCCAAGTTTTTAATCTCCAGCTTGATTCTGCCTGTAAAGTTATGGTCAACATCCATATCGAAGTTAACACCGTTGATGACGGTTTTGGTTTCGGAAATGGCAGCCATAATATCCATTGCCAAACGCCCTCTCTTGACGCCCTGCACGGAAATTTCCGCCTGGAAAATTCCTCTGCCGTCGGAGCCCCAACGCACGTCAACAAAGCGTTCAGGCTGATTTTCAGCATAATACTTCATGTTCGGGCAGTCCACTCTGTGGATGGAAACACCTTTGCCCCTTGTAATATAGCCGACAATTTCATCCCCCGGCAAAGGATTGCAGCAGTTGGCAATTTTCACCATAACGTTGGGAGTACCCTTGACGGTAATGCCGTTGGAGCTTTCAAATTCATCCCCGTTAAAGGGCTTGAACTTCATTTCTTTAATTTTATCTTTTTCTTTAACTTCCGGCACAATGTTCTTTTTCAGCCGATCGTCATCCCGTATTTTAGAAATTACGCCCAGTGTGGTAATGGCGTTGGTGGCAATGCCAACCATCAAATCGTCGATGGAAACATAGCCGCATTTTCTGGCAATATCGTTAAGCTTATCCACCTTGAACATATTTTCCAAATTGAAATCCTGGCGTTTGGCTTCTTTTTCCAGCATTTCCCTGCCCTTTTGGATAACGTGTTCATCTCTGCCCTCACGGCGGAACCATTGGCGGATTTTGTTTTTTGCCTGAGTGGTTTTGCAGATTTTCAGCCAATCACGGCTGGGACCGCTGCCCCTCGTTGTCAAAATTTCCACAATGTCACCGTTATTTAGCGTGGTATCCAAAGGCATAATTCTGCCGTTGATTTTAGCGCCGACGCACTGATGACCAACCTGCGTATGAACTCTGTACGCAAAGTCGATGGGACAAGCCCCCGACGGCAATTCGTAAACGTCGCCGTGGGGCGAGAAAACGAAAACGGAAACCTCGTCAATCAGGTCGCCCTTAACGTCCTCAACAAATTCCTGTGCGTTGACCTCCTGCTGCCAATCAAGCATCTGCCGCAAAAAGTTCAGGCGGTTGTCGGAGGCGTCTGCGCTCTGCTTGCCCTCTTTGTACTTCCAATGGGCGGCGATACCGTATTCCGCCAGCTTATGCATTTCCCAGGTGCGAATCTGCACCTCAAAGGGGTGACCGGAATTGCCGATCACAGTCGTATGAATACTCTGGTACATATTGGCTTTGGGCATGGCGATATAATCTTTAAAACGTCCCGGAATAGGCTTCCAGATGGTATGAACAACACCCAAAGCGCCGTAACAATCCTTAACACTGTCCACAATAATTCTTACGGCGTGAATATCATAAATTTCGGAAATATCCTTCATTTGCTTCTGCATTTTGCGGTAAATACTGTAAAAGTTTTTAGGTCTGCCGCTGATTTCAGCCTTGATATTAACCTTATCCAAACCGAACTGCAATTTTTCGATGATGGTGGAAAGGTATTGCTCTCTTTCCGCTCTCTTCATGTCAATATCTTTTACCAGCTTGAAATAAGCTTCCGGGTCAAGGAATTTCAAAGACAAATCTTCCAGTTCCCATTTAATTTTGTAAATCCCCAGACGATGTGCAAGGGGCGCAAAAATTTCCTGGGTTATGCAGTCTGTCCGCCAGCTTAATCAAAATGATACGGACATCCTTTGCCATCGCCAAAAACATTTTTCGCAGATTTTCGGCGTGATGCTCCTGTTTAGAGCGATATTCCAGCTTATCCAGCTTGGTTACACCGTCAATCAAAATTTTCATATCATTGCCATATTTTTCGGCAATCTGATCCAGTGTTATATTTGTATCCTCCACCACATCATGCAGTAAACCCGCCATAATGGTTGTATCATCCATATTCAAATCTGCCAGAATATAGGCAACGTTCAGAGGGTGAATGATATATGGCTCACCGGAATCTCTGAACTGCCCTTCGTGGCATTTTGCCGCCAACTCATAAGCGGAACGAATCAAAGGTTCATTGCAGCCGGGATTATAAGTTTTTATTTTATCAATAATACTATCAATCGTTATATTTGCAGCATCAACAGTCTTCATAGTATTACCCCCCATCCATTTTAATAAATACCAAAAGGGATTGCCTGCACAAGAGGAAATCCCTTTTAATAATATCATATTCCACAGTAAATTCATAGTGATTTTTTTAATTTACATCCGATTAACAGCAGAAAATTAAACTAAAGTCTTTGTCTTGTACCTTGAATTCTTTCCAGTTCTTCCAGCAGATAGTCGTTGAGGATACGGATATATGTACCCTTCATACCCAAAGAACGAACCTCAACCACACCGGCGCTTTCCAGCTTGCGCAGAGCATTGACAATTACAGAACGGGTAATGCCCACCTTGTCGGCAATTTTGCTGGCAACCAGCAAGCCCTGAGTATCATTCAATTCCTTAAAGATATGTTCAACCGCTTCCAGCTCGGAATAAGACAAAGTGTCGAAAGCGATGCCGACAATGGCTTTTTGGCGGGAAACCTTTTCAATTTTTTCAACCTTGGCACGCAGAATTTCCATACCTACCATCGTTGCGCCGTATTCTGCCAAAACCAAATCTATGTCGTCAAAGGTTGTGGTTTTGGAAAAAATCAAAGTACCCAGTCTTTGGCCGCCGCCGATTACGGGAACAATCGCCGTGTAATCATACGGACGGAAACAGGTTCTGTCCCGAACCAAAAGGCAATTGGGTTCTCTGTCCATATTGATTTTGGTTTCGGTTATATTTAGCAGATAATCATTATATACTTCCGGAAAATGAGATTCGTCGCGCACAATCTCGTCCATGGTCGGGCAGTAGAAATTGGCAGTAAAGGCATGACCCAAAACTTTGCCTTTTTTGCCGATGATGTATACATTGGCGTTAATGCTTTCGGACAATTTTTCCGCCAGCTCGCTGAAGCTGATGGGATGACCGCCTGCCTTTTGAATAATGCGGTTCAAGCCTCTTGTTTTTTCCAATATATCTCGCATGAAAAATACACCTCTTTAATATATGAAATAATAATCTAATCAATATAATAAATTTATGTAATTAACAGACAAAAAAGCCTTTTCTGTTAAACATATGTACCTGTACATATCATACCATATCTTTTGTCAGAATTCAAAGTAAATTTCTGAATTTTTGCTGTTTTTTTCAGAATTTTTTTAAACGGTATACAAAATTCAAAGGCAATTTATCACTTGTGGTTAAAAACAACCTAAAACTATCTTGTTTGCAAATGCTTTTTCTCCGCTTTTTACCAATAAAAATATTCTTATTTCTCATAATATAAGCTTGGAATAAATTGTTTTCTTCAGCCAAAATCCGCAAACAGGAATTTTAACAGTTAATTTTTTCATGAAATTTTTATTTTTAACATCCAACTTGAAGCTGAATTTTTAATTAAACCGCCGCAGAAACTGCTTGATTTTTTTGTAGATTGAAAATCAAATAACAGTCAAATCAGGCAACATCAATCATTCAAACCGCAAAAAAAACAATCCCCATTCTTTTTTAAGAATGGGGATTAAAAAAAATCAAACAATAATTTTACAATGATTTTACTATTGTTTTGTTTATTTATTGTTGTTTATTTTCGGCTTTGTGCTTTTTTGGTTTCCTGCATTTTCTTTTTAAATTCCTGCTTTTCAACCTTTTCGGCTTCCCTATGAATAGCTTCCGCCGCCATGTTGTAGCCGAATTCCAAAGCATCAATATTCATCGGCACCAATTTCGCCTTAAAGTTATCTTTGAGGGATTCCTTGGCAGCTTCCAGGCTGACAACCTTGGTCAAACCGATAATGGCACCCAAAGAAACAACGTTGGCGGAAAGATGGTTTTTCAGAACGTTGTTGGCGGCATCAATAATGGGCAGACTGTAAACCTTGACACCTGCCGGAACCTTGTCGTCAACCTTGCAGAAATGCTGGTCAACCAAAAGAATACCGTCGTTCGTTATATCCTTGGCAAATTTATCATAAGCCTGTTGGGAAAGACAGAGCAAAAAATTCGGTTTAACAACCTTGGGATACAGAATTTCATGATGGTCGATAACAACTTCGCCTTTGGAAGAACCGCCGCGGGATTCGGGACCGTAAACCTGAGACTGAGTTGCGTCATAGCCATCGTAAAGAGCAGCCTGCGCCAAAAGAACCGCAGCCTTGATGATACCTTGACCGCCGGTACCGCTTAAACGAAATTCCCATAATCTACTCATTATTTGGCACCGCCTTTCACTCTTTTAATCATGGCTTCCATTTCTTCGCAGTATTCCGGAACGGAATCGTCAACAAAATGTCTGCCGACAACATACATATCTTTCAGTTTGTCAACATTGACAAAACGACCGTTTAAGGATTGATAAGAACCGCCTTGCTGTTCTGGCAGCATTTCCTTGGCTTTTTCAATGGAAATCGTATGTTCTTTTATGTATTTGATCATTTCGGCGGGATCGGGCATTTTGTTATGTCTGCCGTAGGAAATAGGACAGGTGGAAATTACTTCCACAACGGAAAAGCCTTTATGCTGAGCAGCTTCCACAATCAAGTTTGTCAAGGAACGGGCGTGGAAAATGTCGCCTCTGGCAACATAGGTTGCGCCGGCACCTTTTACCAATTCCACA
>JAHZFN010000101.1 GCA_019421315.1 Peptococcaceae bacterium
AAATTACTGAAAATATCCGTTGTCCGCAGTAAATTTTCACCGTTTTTAACTTTGATATTTGGCAAAACGGAGGACGTGTTTTCCAAAATAACGGACGGCTGCAATGGGTTAAGAGCCGCATCAAATTCCGCATAGCAAAGATAAAGCTTGCAGCAAGCTCGTGTCAGCGCCGTGTATATATGATAATCCTCCGTAAATTGCAGCTGCCTTTTGCTGACAGCCAAATTCAGACCGATTTTTCGCAAGTCTTCTCGCTCGGCGGAGTTAAGCAGTCCGTCGTCGGCAACCTTGGCAGGGAAAATGCCTTCGTTGCAGTCTATGACAAAGGCATATTTAATCGGCGGCATTCTGGTACGGCTGATGTCGCAGATCATGACTTCATCGGCAGAGGCGGGAATTGAGTTAAGCTCCATTTTGCATGCGCCTTCTTCCAGCAAAGTATAAACCTCGCCCAAGGTTACGTATGTATCCCCCAAAAAGCTTTTCAGCTGACCGAACAAGCCGAAAAGCTCCGCCAAAATTTGACGGTGAAAAGCCGCCTGCTGCAGCAAGCCCCGGGTTTCCGCTTTTGCTTCCCATTGTTCCAATATCTCGTTCAGCGCCATATTTTCCAGGCTTTTTTGCAAAACCGCAATGACGTCGGCAAGGAGATATTTGCCGTCCTTTTTTTGCAGATCCCTCAGTGCGTAATGAAAACTGAGCAAAGGTTTAATTGCTTTTTCGCCAGTTTCATTGATTTCGGCAAGCTTGCGGCAGGCTTCCGCCGCCTCTTCTTCATCCTTAGAAACGGCTTTGTTGACATTGTTTTGATAATATCTCTGCCAACTGCCTGCTTTTTGCCAATATGTTCCTTTTATACCGTTGGCAAGGGCGTAATTTTCCAATACATCCAAATTGTCAAGGCTGATGTCCGCCATGCCCGCTTTTAAGTAGCGCAAAACAGCGGAGCTTTGCCAGTTTTCAGCCTCAATTTCCACCATCGCCAAAACTGTTTCCACCAGAGGATGATGAAACATACTTTGAGCG
>JAHZFN010000102.1 GCA_019421315.1 Peptococcaceae bacterium
AACGAAGACCAAAAGGTTATGCGTACATCTTTGGTTCCCGGTATGCTGAAAGCTGTTGCCAAAAACCACAGCCGCCGCAACAACGATCTGCTGCTTTTTGAAAAGGCCTCCGTCTATCTGCCCACAGATGAAGATTTGCCGCAGGAAGATACCTGTCTCGGCGTTATTGCCACAGGGCACAGCACCGAAAATTGGCTGGGCAGCGGCGAAGAATACGATTTCTTCTATATTAAAGGTTTGTGGGAAGCTTTGGCTGCCAAATTCGGCGTTAAATGGTCGGTGAAAGCCGTTAAGGACATTCCTTATCTGCATCCGGGCAGAGCCGCCGAAGTTTTTGCCGACGGTGAAAAAATCGGTTTCATCGGCGAAATTCATCCTTTGGTTGCAGAAGCTTACGATTTCAACAACAAAGCTACTGTTATGCAGATTAACTTGGATAAGATGTTTGCACACATTCAAACATTGCCGATTTACGAAAGCTTGACCAAATTCCCCGCCTCCACCCGTGATATGGCGATTACAGTCAAAAAAGATGTTGCGGTGGGCGATATTGAGGATGTTATCAGAACCGAAGGCGGTCAATATCTGACAGACGTTTATTTGTTCGACGTTTATGAAGGCGTTCAGATTGGCAAAGACAATAAGAGCTTGGCATACAGCATGACTTTCCTCTGCAAAGACAGAACCATAACCGACGATGAAGTAAACGCCGCTTTCCAAAATATTCTCGATAATCTGGAAAGCAAGTTTGACGCAAAATTGAGATAAATTAAGCAAAAGCAGGAATTAAAAATATGATGAATAATGCCAAAAATTCTAATATTGAACAAAACAAAGAACAGAATACAGAGCAAAACAAAACTGCCGCCGAGGATATAAATCAAAGCCGCATTGTCAAATGCACTGTGGAAATTGACGGACAAAGCTATCGCTTGCAGGGCGACGGCTCCGTCGAGGAGCTGAAATATATCGGACAACTGGTCGACCATAAGATTGGGCAGTGGAAAAAATCCGGCATATATATGGAGCGCAACAAAATATATTTGACCACAGCTTTGGAATTGGCAGAGGATTACGTTCGCCTTTGGCAGGCGTATGACAGACTGCGTTACGAAAATGAAAATCTGCAGAAAATGCTGGCAGAGCAGCAGAAAAAAGAAGCTGCCGCCGCAAAGCGTAAGCAAAGCAAGCAAAAAACCGAGCAGGTAACGCTGACTGACGCCAAAGCGGAAACCAAGCGGCAGACAAAAACCGAAAAAGCAAAGGAACCCCAAACAGGGGTTAAGTCCCAAGCTTAAACAATGTTAATAAAAGGTACCCGTTTTTTAACGGGTACCTTTGTGTGTATAAAATTCTTGAAAAATTAATTGAAACCCGATAATTGATTAAAAAAAATTATCGGTAGTTTGCTCAAGAATATTAAAAAAATGGAAATAAAATATTTTGTAAGAAAACGGATGGTGTAATATGGAAATTTTATCACCGGCAGGTAATTTTGAGGCATTTTTGGCGGCGGTTCATAACGGCGCCGATGCTGTTTATTTGGGCGGCAAAACCTTTGGTGCCAGAGCGTTTGCCGGCAACTTCGCTTTGGAAGAAATCGCCGAAGCTGTTAAATATGCCCATTTGCGCAGAATAAAAGTTTATGTTACAGTCAACACATTAATAACGGATGCTGAAATGGCGGATGCCGTTAAATTTGTTATTGATTTATATAATATGGGCGTTGATGCGGTTATCATTCAGGATTGGGGATTAATCAATGTTTTGCGGAAAAACTATCCCGAAATACCGCTGAATGCCAGTACACAAATGACAATTCACAATTCCGAAGCTACGCTTTTGGCGGAAGAAATCGGCTTCAAAAGAGTGATTTTGGCACGGGAAGTCAGCATTGAGGAAATGAAAAAAATCAACGGCAAGGTGAATGTGGAAACGGAAGTGTTTGTGCACGGCGCATTGTGTATTTGTTATTCGGGACAGTGCCTTTTCAGCAGCTTGGTCGGCGGCAGAAGCGGCAACCGCGGTCGTTGTGCACAGCCCTGCCGCCTGAAATATGCACTTTTTGACAGCAAAGGCAACCGCATAAAACAGGCACATTTGCTTTCTCCCAAGGATTTAAACGGTATTTGGAATTTGCGTGATATCGAAAATGCAGGCGTTGTTTCGGCAAAAATTGAAGGCAGAATGAAAAAGCCCGAATATGTGGCAACTGTGGTCGGCGCTTATGCCAAGGCAAACCGCGGCGAAAGTATCGACGATGCCGATAAACAGCTGGGGCAGGCTTTTAACAGGGAGTTTACGGCGGGTTATCTTTTGAAAAATCAGGGTGCGGATTTGATGAGTTACAGCCGACCCAACAACCGAGGTACCAAGCTGGGGCGAATTGCAAAGGTTTTGCCAAACGGCATTATCATTGATTTGGACAGCGATTTGGTGCTTAATGACGGTGTGGAAATTTGGGTCAGCAAAGGCGGCCGCCAGGGCTTTACCGTTGATAATATTTCCTTTGACGATATTGAAATGGAGGATGCCGACAGCGGCATGGAGGTTTTTATTAACACTTCCAACAGCGGGGTTAATCTGAAAAATGTTCATGTGGGCGACAGAGTTTTCAAAACCTTTGATTACAGGTTAAACCGAAAAGCCCGTGCCACTTTTGAAAAATATGATACTCTGCCCGTATCCATGAAAATCATTGCCCACGAAGGCGAAAACGTAAAATTGCGTTTAATTCACAATAAAAATCAGGTGGAATATACCGATATTTCTTTTGTTGTTCCCATTGCCCAAAAGCACCCTGCAACGATGGAAAGCATTAACAAGCAGCTGAGCCGTTTGGGTGGTTCGGGCTGGTATCTGCGGTATCTGGAAACGGAAATTGACGATAACATCATGATTCCCGCCAGTGTGCTGAATAACTGCCGCCGCATGGCTGTCGAAATGATGGAAGACAAGCTTTTGGCGGAATATCGCAGAGAGCCGCTTTATTATGCTGCGGCAAAATTGCAGTCGGCAAGGGATTGCAAAAGCGATTATAAGAGAACCTTGCTGGCAGCGGCTGTTGAGGATAACAGGTCTGCCAGAGCCGCCATGGACGGCGGCGCCGATTTAATATATATCAACGCTGTGCCGTTCCGAGGCAAAAAGCCAATCGAGGACGAAGAAATTAAGCGTTTGCTGGGTACGGGAACGCCGATTTATATGATATTGCCCGTTATAGCCAAAGAAGGCGATCTGGCACATTGGCAAAAAGAACTGGTTCGTTATGATGAACTGGGAATTACGGGCATTGTGGCAGGCAACCCGTGGGCGGTGCATTTGGCGGCAAAAATCGGTTACGGCGGTGAAATTATCGGCGATTTTCCATTGAATTATTTCAATTCTCAAGCGGCTGATTTCTGGAAAACCAAAGGCTTGAAACGTTTGGGGATTTCCAATGAATTGAATTTCAAGCAGATTGAACAGCTTACCAAAAACTGCGAAACCGAAGCTTTGGCTTTCGGCAATTTGCAGATGATGGTAACGGAGCATTGCGTTTTGGGTGCCAATTTAGGCGGCAGAGATGCCAAAAACAGCTGTTCAAAACCTTGCCTGAAAGACAACAGATGTTATCTGGGCGATGAAAAAGGCTTTAAATTCCCAATTAAAGCCGATGCTTTTTGCCGCAACCATATTTACAACGGACATATTCTCTGCATGGTTGAAGATATGCAGAAATTTGTTAAATCGGAAATTGACGTGGTGCGTTTGGATATGCTGCATTTCCGTGATCGGGAAATCCGAGAAGTGACGGAAATTTTCCATATGGCACTGCAGATGGCGATGGGCGGCTTTGAATACGATTACGGCAAAGCCAAACAAAACATTGCCGATATTATAAAAAGACCTCTGACCAAAGGTCATTATTACAGAGGTGTTGAGTAGGTGAAAAACAGTATGCAGAATAATTCGCAAAACAATCCTCAAGATATTGCGGAAAAAGATATTATGATCAGTGTTGAAATTGACGATGATCTTATCGAAATCAATAAATACTGGCACAAACTGGAATTTGACAAAATCATGAAAAAGCTGGCTGATGAATGCAGTTTTTCCATGACCAAGGAAATGGCATATGAAATAAAACCGAAGAAAAACCTTGAGAAAACCAAGGAGGCTTTGGCAGAAACCTCGGAGGCTGTCGATATTCTCCGCTTGTATCCGATGTATTCTTTGGGGCATGTGGTGGATATTCGGGAAGCTTTGAAACGGGCAGAGCTGGGCGGCGTTCTCAACGTTCGGGAATTGGTGGATATTGCCGATACCTGCCGTGCGGCACGCATGAACAAGGATTTTTTCTCACAGCTTAAAGGTCAGTTTTCGGCTTTGCAGGCTTATGCCCGCAATGTAAATATTTTCAAAACGGTGGAATCGGCGGTGGAAAGAGCCGTTACTCCGGAAATGACCATTGCAGATACCGCCAGCGAAAGGCTGTACAGTATTCGCAAAAGAATGAACACTCATCAAAGCAGAATCAAAGAACGTTTGGATAATTTTATCAAAAATCCCAATACGTCAAAATTTTTGCAGGAGCCGATTGTAACAATTCGTGACGGCAGATTTGTGGTACCTGTTAAGCAGGAATACCGTGCCAGTGTTGCCGGGGTGGTTCATGATATGAGCTCCAGCGGCGCTACGCTTTTTGTTGAACCGATGGCTGTTATGGAGGCGAACAATGAACTGCACAAATTGAAAATTGAGGAGCAGGACGAAATATCCGCTATTTTGCGTGCTCTGACCAATGTGGTTGCGGGATTTAAGGTGGAAATCGAGGCAACGCTTTACGCCCTTGCCAAACTGGATTTTGTTTTTGCCAGAGCCAGACTCAGTGTCAAGATGAACGGTTCGGCACCGAAAATTAACGAAAACGGCATTATAAATTTGAAGAAGGCCCGCCATCCGTTGATTACGGGCAGTGTTGTTCCCATTGATGTTAATTTGGACAGCAGCTTGAAAACCATGGTAATTACAGGACCCAACACAGGCGGTAAAACGGTTACCTTGAAAACAGTCGGTCTTTTGACTTTGATGGCACTGTCGGGTTTGCATATTCCTGCCGATGATGGTTCGGAGCTGGCATTTTTTGACCAAGTTTTTGCCGATATCGGTGATGAGCAAAGCATTGAACAGAGCCTCAGTACATTTTCTGCTCATATGACAAACATTGTTTATATTTTGCAGCATGCCGATTTTAATTCGTTGATTTTGCTCGATGAATTGGGTTCCGGCACCGACCCTACAGAGGGTGCTGCTTTGGCTATGTCTGTTCTGGAACATCTTTTTAAGGTTGGCAGCAAGGTTTGTGCCACAACCCATTACAGCGAGCTGAAAAGCTTTGCTTATAACAAAAATGGTTTTATCAACGCCAGTGTGGAATTTGACGTGGAAACTCTGCGTCCCACTTATCGTTTGCAGATGGGTATTCCCGGCAAGAGCAACGCTTTTGAAATTTCCAAAAAACTGGGATTGGATCAAAGTATCATTGACCGTGCCAATTCATTTTTGACAGCGGATGAACAGCAGGTTGCGGATTTGATTACGAATCTGGAAGAAAATAATCTGAAAGCCGAAGAATACCGCAAAGAGGCGGAAATATTGCTGGCACAGATTACCGAACAGGAACGGCAGTTTAAAATCAAAGAAACCGAGCTGCATAATAAAGAAGTAAAAATTATCAAAAAAGCCCATGAGGACGCTTTGGAAATTGTCAAAAACGCCAGAACTGAAAGCGAAACTTTGTATCAGGCGATGAAAGAACAGCTGAAAACGGCAGGTATGGGCAAGGAT
>JAHZFN010000103.1 GCA_019421315.1 Peptococcaceae bacterium
ACAATTTTGACAATGGTGTTGATTTGCGGAATAATTTAACTTTGTAAGAAATGTGTAGATAGTGTGTTGAAGGATTTTTGTGAGTAATTCTCATTATAAAACCCCTGCTATATATGGGTTTGTTCGAGATGGATTAAAGACTTTCGGCAGGGTGTTTATGGGGTAGCGCCTGTGTTGAAAAAAAACTTTAAAAAAATACAAAAAAAAAATTAAGCGTTCCGCTGAATGGAATGATAAAAACGCCTGCTAAATATGGCTATTTTGGTGTTTAAACCAAGGTTGAACAGTGGTTATCTAATTTTGTGTATAACGCCAGATGTTTGGTAATTATGGTGTTTAGCAGGTGTTTTCTGTTTTGTATATATTCGCCATTTTGTATGTTTTGCCATCTGGTGAAATGCCTTTGGCAGGGGTTTATTTTTTGCCGAAAAACTGTTACAATAGCATTAACGGTAGTGTGTAGGAGTATTTTTTTTGCAGAAAACCGAATATGATTTTCTGCAGTACAGGAGGACAAAATGCAGAGTGTTGACCGTATTGTTACGATATTGGCATTACTGTCGGATTCGTCAAAAGGAATGGGTATTACCGAGCTTTCCGAAGCCTGCGATTTGCCGAAAAGCACTTTGCACAGGATACTGACCAGCCTGGTTCATCATGACTTTGCCGTTCAGGATGCGCAAAGCAAAAAATATCGTCTCGGTTCGGCAATGCTCCGTTTGGGGGCTAAATATTTGAACCAAAACGATGTTCGGAATATCGCCAGACCTTTTTTGGAGCAGGCGGAAAAAGAACTGAGAGAAACGGTGTATCTTTCCGTTCTGCAAGGCGGCAGAGTTATCTGCGTTGATACCGTAAACACCAGTCATGATCTGAAATATTTTTTGAGTGTCGGCAAGGAAATGCCTTTTAACGCCTCGGCGGCTGCCAAAGCCATTTTGGCTTATCAGTCGGAGGAATTCATTAAAAATGTTTTGGACGGCGGCTTGGTGCAGTCAACGGAAAAAAGCATTGTGGATCCGGCTCGTATGGAAAAGCACCTTGCCAGCATACGCATTTTGGGTTACAGTGTCTGCGAAGGTGAAATGGCAGAGGGCGCAACGGCAATTTCGGCGCCGCTTTGGGATTGGCAGGGGCAGGTCGGTGCGTCGGTTTCGGTTATCGGTCCTTCCTCAAGACTGCAAGGCTCTTACCGCCAGGGCGTTGTTGACGTTTTGTTGGCGACGGCGCAGGTTATTTCCCGCCGCTGGGGAATGACGGGCGGTTTTTAAACTTGGTATTGGCTGCTTCGGCAGTTGATATAAATAAACAAATTTTTATAATTTAATTTTTTAAGGAGTGAATTTTTAAATGGAAAACAAAGTTGCTGTAATCGCAGTTGGGGGTAACTCTTTGATCCTGGACAAAACAAAAACATCCATGGCTGATCAAATGGTAGCAGTTGAAGAAACCTGCCGTCACTTGGCAGATATGGTTCAAGAAGGTTGGACAATCGTTGTAACACACGGTAACGGCCCGCAAGTTGGTTTCGGTCTCCGTCGTTGCGAAATGTCTCAATCCGAAGTTCCCATGATGCCTCTCGATGGTATCGGTGCTGAAACTCAAGGTAACATCGGTTACATGATTCAACAATGCCTGAAAAACGAATTGCGTCGTCGTGGCGTAGAAAAAGACGTTGTTGCTTGCATCACCCAATCCGAAGTTGACGCCAACGACCCTGCTTTCCAGAATCCTACCAAACCTATCGGTTCCTTCATGGACGAAGCTGAAGCTAAAAAACATGAAGCTGAAGACGGTTGGGTAATCGTTGAAGACGCCGGTCGCGGCTGGAGACGTGTTGTTGCTTCTCCTATTCCTACCAAAATCGTTGAAGAACCTGTTTTGAAACAATTGGTTGACAACGGTGTATTGGTAGTATCCACCGGTGGTGGCGGTATTCCCGTTGTTAAAGATGAACAAGGCTGCTACAAAGGCGTTGCCGCTGTAATCGACAAAGACTTCGGTTCCGCTCTCTTGGCTGCTGCAATCGATGCTGACTTGTTCATGATTTCCACAGCTGTTCCTCGCGTATGCTTGAACTTCAACAAACCCGACCAAAAAGAATTGGACGTTTGCACAGTTGAAGAAATCAAAAAATACGACGCTGAAGGTCACTTCGCAAAAGGCTCCATGGCTCCTAAGATCAATGCAGTTTTGAACTACATGAAATGGGGCGGCAAAGAAGCCATCATTACTTGTCCTGAAGAAATCGTTAAAGCCCTCAAAGGCGAAAGCGGCACAAAAATCGTTAAATAATTTTTGTATAGGCTGAATTATTTAACAAGTCTCAATGCAAACTTCAATATTTGGAAAAATATTTGAAGAATGCAAAAGCGTTGTTAAGATTGTAAAAAGAACATAAATTGCAAAAAGTTTTAAGCGCCGCAGGCTCCAACCTTTAAGCGGCTGCATAGAACATTGCGGTTTATTACGCCGTTGCCGTTGCGGCATTTATGAAACGGTGTTTAATTTAGAAGAGAACTTGAAAACGGAGGCTTTTCCGAGCGAAAAGCCTCCGGCAATAAAAAACTAATTTGAAAACTTTTAAGGTAAGGAGATGATTAATTTGGCAGAAAAATTAATCGTTAGCACAGAAACTGCTCGTATAGACGGTTATGCAAAAGTTACCGGCTCCCAGCAATACTCCTCCGATGTACTCTTGGTAAACATGATGTACGGTGTTATCCTCAGAAGTCCTCATGCTCATGCAAAAATCATCAGCATTGATACTTCTGCGGCAGAAAAAATGGGCGCAGTTTGCTTGACCAGAGATGATGTAAGTGACTATATTTATAACGAACGTCTTGTTAGTGTTCCGAAAGAAACATACAGAGACCGCACAGTTTTGCCTAAAGAAAAAGTTAGATTTGTCGGCGAACCTGTTGTAGCTGTTGCTCACGAAACAGAAGAATTGGCATACAAAGCTGCTCAGCTTGTTAAAGTTGAATACGAAGTATTGCCTTTCGTTTTGGAACCTGAAGAAGCTATGAAAGACGGCGCTCCTCAGTTGTACGACGAAATTTGGTACGGCGAAGAATTGGGTAAAGTACATAACAACAAAGGTGTACTTCGTTTCGTAGAAGAAGGTAACGTTGACGAAGCTATGAACGCTCCCGGCGTTAAAATTTACGAAAATGAATTCGTTTTGAACCGTATTTATCATAATCAGTTGGAACCAAAAGGCGCAATCTGTGCTATGCAGGCTGACGGCAGTATTGATGTTTATTCCACAACTCAATCCATCCACGGTTCCAGACTTATCCTCAGCAAAATTTTGGATTTGCCTCTGTCCAAAGTTAACGTTAAGAAAATGGCTATCGGCGGCGGCTTCGGCTCCTCCATTCAGATTAACACAGTAACTCCTATCTGTGCTGCTTTGGCAAAAAAAGCTAAACGCCCCGTTAAAATCTCTTCCTCTCGTGAAGAAGACTTCCACAGCCATCATAAATATCCCACCAAATTCAAATTGAGAATGGGCGTTAACGTTGCAGAACAAAGAATCGTTGCCGGTCATGTTCAGGCTTTGGTAGACTTCGGTGCTCACCAAGTTCAGCCTTTGGCATACATGGGCTGCGTATCCGGTTGGTTCGCTGATATGTATAAATACGACAGCAACATTCGTTTTGAAGGTACTGCTGTTTACACAAACAAAACTCCTTGCTGCGCTATGCAGGGTTACGGCAACCCCCAAATCAACTTCGCTGTTGAATCTATGGTAGACGAAATTTGTAACGACAACGGTTTCGATGCTGTTGATTTCCGTTTGAAAAACTACCGTGGTGTTGGCGACGAATTCTGGGGTCAAGGTCCTACAATTCGTTCTATCATCAAATCCTGCGGTGTTGAACAATCTTTGCTGGAAGGTCGCGAAAAATTCGACTTCAACAACCGTGGCACATATGAAGATAAACACGGTCGTTTCCGCCGCGGTAAAGGTTTGGCTCGTGGTTTCCACTGCTCCGGTACCGGCGGTCCTAAAGAAGGGGAAGTTATCGACTACAGTTCCGCAATGGTTAAAATTAACGAAGACGGTTCTGTTGACGTATTGACACCTTTGATGGATCACGGCGGCGGCACATGGGACGCTGTTGCCAAAATCGCAGCTGACGTTCTCCGTGTTCCTTTGGATATGGTAGGTCTTTCTCCTGCCGATACCCGTTCCACAGGCTTTGACGTTGCAACACATGCTACACGTGGTATCTACTGCGGTGGTACTGCCGTTTA
>JAHZFN010000104.1 GCA_019421315.1 Peptococcaceae bacterium
CAGCTGGGCATTGCTATGCGCAAAGGCCACGAAAGAACCCAGGCAGTACAAAAGTTTGTTTCCTGCGCCAAAAAGGTTGTGGCGGCAATGTACGCCGATAAATAAAGCAGACGGCGGCAAGCATTTTTCATTTAGCCTGCAATCTCCCGCAAAATTTCAGGCCGCCGTCTAAATCACTTGCATTATATCTACATTATTATAATATAAAAATAATATAAAATTATAAAATATAAATAAAAAATCTTAAAAATATCCTCTGTTTTATGCTCCGTTGCGGTTGACAACGGGAAAAAATAGTAGTATGATTTTTATATTGAGATATTTTGTTACTATTTTTAAACCATTGAACGAGAGAAGTAGCCTTTGGGAATGTTTCAGAGAGTTGCAGGTCGGTGCGATGCAATAACAGGAAGATCGGTGAATGGACTCGTGAGGGCAAACAGAAACCAATAACGGGAGTATGGGCGACGCGGACTGCGCGTTACAGCGGAGATTGTATGATGGTACATGATTTTTTTCAGACACTTTAGGTGGCACAGCAGAGATTTTTTATATCCTGTCCTATACGGACAGGATTTTTTATTTTACAAAAAAATCTTGCCAATTTAGGTGCCGCAGAATTAATTTATAAAAAAATCAGCGAAAGGATAGATAACCGATGAAAGAATTATTGATGGGCAACGAAGCCATTGCCGTCGGCGCCATGATGGCAGGCGTGCAGGTGGTGGCAGGCTATCCGGGAACACCCTCCACAGAGGTTTTGGAAACCGTAGCCAAAAGAAATCCCGGTCATATCCATGTGGAATGGTCGGTCAACGAAAAATCAGCCATGGAGGTTGCCGCAGGAGCCGCCTACACAGGCGCCAGAGCTTTGGTAACCATGAAACAGGTTGGTTTAAATGTGGCGTCCGACCCCTTGATGAGCTTGAATTATATCGGCGTTAAGGGCGGCATGGTGGTTTTCGTGGCAGATGACCCCGGACCGATTTCCTCTCAAACGGAGCAGGACACACGCCATTACGGCAAATTTGCCAAAATTCCCGTTTTCGACCCCACATCACCGGAAGAGGCCTTTGAGCTTATCCAAACAGCCTTTGAATATTCGGAAAAATACGGTATGCCTGTTTTTTTCCGTGCCACAACCAGGGTCTGTCATGCCTGCGCTTCCATCGAGGTGGGCGAAATTCCCGTTCCCGAAAAACCCGAAGGCTTTATCAAAGATTCCCGCTGGGCAATTTTCCCCAGACTTTCCTATAATAATAAAATCAAAATCGAAGCCAGAGAAAACGAACTGGCGGCAGAATTTGCCAAACTGCCCGAAAACGAAATAACAGGCTGCAGCAAAACAGGCATTGCCTGCGGCGGTATCAGCTATGCTTATGTCCGCGAGGCTTTGCAGGACACCGACGGCAATTTTAAGGTTTTCAAGGTTGCCACACCGTTCCCCTTCCCCAACGCCAAAGCCGAGGAATTTTTACAGGGTTTGGAGCAGGTAATCGTTTTTGAAGAGCTGGATCCCGTTATCGAGGACGCTTTGATTTATCTCTGCGGCAAAAAAGACATTAAAGTGCAGATTCTCGGCAAACGTACAGGCACCGTTCCCAATGCGGGCGAGCTTTCTGCTGTTACTGTCGGTAATATTCTGGCAAAAACTTTCGGCGTTCATTATCAAACCGAAACATTGGATTTAGCGAATATTCCTCAGGTCCCCGTTCGTCCGCCGATTTTATGCGCAGGCTGTCCGCACCGTGCTTCTTTTTATGCCGTCAAAAAAGCCATGGCAGGTCAAAAAGCCGTTTTCTGCGGCGACATCGGCTGTTACACTCTGGGCAACGCCCAGCCCCTTGATATGGTGGACACCTGCCTCTGCATGGGTGCAGGCATTACCATCGCCCAGGGCATAGAACACGCCGGCAACGGCAGTGTTAATTTTGCTTTTGTCGGCGATTCAACATTTTTTGCTTCGGGGATAACAGGCGTTATCAACGCCGTTTACAATCAGGCAAATCTTGTTTTGGTTGTCCTGGACAATTCAACAACAGCCATGACAGGTCATCAGCCGCATCCCGGCATCGGCAGAACCATGATGGGTGAAATTTCACCCGTTGTCAGCATTGCCGAAATTTTAAAAGCCATCGGTTTAACCAAGGTTTTGGAGGTTGATCCGCTGGATTTGACAGCTTCCGTCAATGCCGTTAAAGAAGTTACCGCCGAAAAAGGCGTTAAAGCCATCATTTTCAAATCGCCCTGCGTGGCAATCGTTAAGAAAAACCTGTATCATACAGTAGACAATAACCAATGTGTCGGCTGTAAAAAGTGTATTCGAGAGCTTGGCTGTCCTGCGATTTCTTTCCAAAACGGCAAAGCTTTCATCGAACCTGACCTCTGCAACGGCTGCGGTCTTTGCAATCAGGTTTGCCCCAAACATTGTATCGGAAAGGAGAATGCGTAATATGAAAAGCTGTTTACTCTG
>JAHZFN010000105.1 GCA_019421315.1 Peptococcaceae bacterium
TCAAAATATTCATCATACTCATCATATTCATTTTCTTCTCCGTCATCATCGCTGGTAACGGCTTCCAAAGCGCATTTTTCCGCCAAAAGAGTTTCGGTATAATTTTCCAGGCCATCGGTCGAGGTTGAGCAAATATCCAGAATATCATCGTACATCTGCACAAAAGAAGCAAAATCGTCGCGGACATTTTCCAGCATATAATCTACCCAATGCCTGATATTGCCGTTTTGATAAGGCTCCGCAAGATTGTTCAGCCATTCGTCGGGGTATGGTGTGCTGTTGGCATATTCCACAACCAGCAAAATCATATTCTTAACAGCTCTGTCGTCAATTCCCCTGCTGTACGCTTTCAGCAATAATTTCAGAGGGGAATTTTCCATGCCGTAAAATTTTTCAAAAACGTCATCCAAAACCTTCTCTTTCAGAATATACAGATCGGTTTCATCGGCAATCTGCGACTGGGGATCGAGATCCAGCAGATAGCTGTACTTCCGCACAACGTCCAGACAAAAGGAATGGAGCGTCGTTATCTGGGCTCTCTGCAAAAGAGAAAGCTGTCTCGACAAATGCTTGTCCTGCGGTCTTTGGGCAATGGCTTTATGCAGAGCCACAGCCAAACGGTGCTTCATTTCCGCCGCCGCCGCATTGGTAAAAGTAACAACCAGAAGCTTGTCCACGTCAACAGGATTTTCTACGTCCACAAGTCTGTTGATTATACGCTGGATCAAAACTGTTGTTTTGCCGCTGCCGGCGCCTGCTGCAACCAAAATATTATCGCCCTGCAAATTAATGGCTGCCTCCTGCTCCGGCGTCCATTTTACTCCTGCCAATTTTTTCACAACCTTTCTCTTTAATAAAATTGTATTTGCTTTTTCGCTTTTATTCGTCGTCCATACCGATATCGGACTGCATAATTCTGATAACCTCATCAGGCTTTTGTTTTTTGATTTTGTAATAATTCATTCGGATATTGTTATCCAAAATGCAGATTTTTTGAAAATCGCAGTAATCACAGCTTAAAATATTATTATTGCAAATGGGACACTGACTGATGTCGCCGTTGATGATTTTTTCGATATTTTCAGACAGATGCTTTTTTATGTACCGCAAAATTACGTCGTACTGCAAGCCGTCTATGGCTTTGTCGTTTTTGCCGTAAACGCCGCTTTTCAGCAAACGCAGATTCATGGTTTTGGCAGTTCCCGTTTGGAAAAAATCGTTTTCCGCCAAACGGATTGCCTCGTCGTCCAGCAGAATCAGTCCCTGCAATTTTTGCTCGTCCGCACCTTGGATTGTCATAGTATCCACCGAAGTTACGGTTTCCCGAACGGGGAAATAAAACATTCCCGCCGGTTTGATTTTTTTCGATTTATCCTGCCTTTTGCTGTTCAAAACAGCCTCCAGATAAATTGGCATTTGCCAGTTCAAACCGTAATAAATATCGTTCAAATCCAGGTTTTTATCGGAGCTTTTGTAATCTATTATGCGGTAATACTCGCCTTTTTCGCTTTCTGCCATATCAATGCGGTCGATGAACCCGTGAACGACGATTTTTTTGCCGTTGGGCATTTTGATTGCCAAACCGTCAATTTCGGCGTTTCTGCCGAATTTCACCTCAAAGCCCAGCGGGCGAAAATCTCCCGCCGCCATTTGCGCAGAAATATCCATAATGCTTTTGGTTACAACGGTTGTAATTTTATATTGCAGATAGCTGTTTTTGTTACTGTCCGCCAAAATTCCGCCCATGCCGTCCGCCATATATTTTTCGATAGCTTCCTGTACCAGGGCTTCGACTGTCGTTACTTTTAATTGACGAAAATCAGTATTGTCAGCCAGCAGTTTATCCAAAACATACGCCAATATGCTGTGATAAATCTGCCCTACATCCTGAGTTCTCACCTTGAATTCCTGCCTGGGTTCCAGCTTCAGGCCGTAACGCCCGTAATACATACAG
>JAHZFN010000106.1 GCA_019421315.1 Peptococcaceae bacterium
AAAATATTTGCAGTCATACATATTTTCGTTGTTGTTCAAGGCAATTTGGGCGACTGAAGCGGCGGGTGTTTTCTGCAATGGTTATCAATAATTTATAAATCAGATTTATAAATTAAATTATTAATAAGCTGTATTTGCAGTCCTTGGCTTTGCCAAGGACTGCTTTTTGTGTCTGCGGCAGTTTGCTGTGGCGAACCGCAATACTTTTGGTATCCGAATGGTTTTTCGCACTTGTTATCCTTGCTGTTTTAGGGTATAATAACAATGTATGAGTATAGTGCAGTAGTTATAAAGTGTGTATTGCGCTTTCGGCAATACTCAAAAAATCGGCGGCAGTCAGCCTGCCGTTGGGCATTAAAAATTGCCTGTAAACTCAGTGTAAGGATAAAAAAATCAAGTAAGTAAAATCAAGTAATTCAAATATAATGGTGAAAAATATAAAGAGGTAATATTATGAAACCAATCGTTGCAATCGTTGGCAGACCAAATGTCGGCAAGTCGACTTTGTTTAACAGATTAATCGGCGGTAGGCACGCCATCGTTGAGGATATGCCGGGTGTAACCCGTGACCGCCTGTACCGCGACGCCAGCTGGCTGGACCGTGATTTTACAGTTATCGACACGGGCGGCATTGATTTCCGTGATAAAAACGACCAAATTACCACGGGCATTTTGAAACAGGTGGAAATTGCCATCGAAGAGGCGAATGTGGTGATTTTCGTTACGGACAGCAAGACGGGGCTGACCATGGAGGACGAAGAAGCGGCGGAACTTTTGCACCGCAGCGGCAAGCCTGTGGTTCTGGCTGTCAACAAAATGGATAATTTCAATAATCAATATGAAACATTGGCGGAATTTTACGCCTTGGGTATGGGCGAACCCATCGGTATTTCAGCAATTCACGGCATGAACACGGGTGATTTGCTGGACGCTGTGGTTGAACATTTCCCGCCCAAGCACGAGCTGGAGGAGGACGATATTTTCGCAAGCATAACGGTTATCGGGCGTCCAAACGTTGGCAAAAGCTCTTTGGTCAACAAAATTTTGGGCGAAAACCGCAGCATTGTGGCGGATATGTCAGGCACCACCAGAGACGCCATCGACAGCGATTTTATCCGCAACGGCAAGAAATACAGAATTGTCGATACTGCGGGTATGCGCCGCCGCGGCAAAATTGCCGAAACCACCGAACGTTACAGTGTGGCAAGGGCTTTGCGAGCCGTTGACCGCAGTGATATTGTTTTGATGGTTGTGGACGCCCGGGAAGGCGTTACCGAGCAGGATCAAAGGATTGTCGGCTATGCCCACGAGGCGGGCAAGGGCTTGATTATGGTTGTCAACAAATGGGATTTGATTGCCAAGGACAACAACACCATGAAAGAGTTTGAAACGGAACTCAAAGAACAGCTTGCCTTTATGCCCTATGCCTATATTGTTTATGTTTCTGCTTTGACGGGGCAGCGTGTGGGCAAAATCATGGAATATGTGGATTTGGTTCATGAGGAGCAAACCAAAAAGGTGATGTCATCCCGCCTGAACGAGGTACTTCTGGAGGCTACGCTCATCAATCCCACACCGACGGACAAGGGCAGAAAGCTGAAAATTTTTTATGCCACTCAGGTTGGCGTCAAACCGCCCACCTTTGTCTTTTTTGTCAACGATCCCGAATTGATGCATTTTTCCTATCTGCGTTATCTGGAAAACCAACTGCGTGAAAATTTCGGATTTAAGGGCACGCCGCTGAAGCTCAAGGTTCGGGGCAGAAACGAAAAAGATATGGAATAGAAAGATATGGAATAAAAAGATTTTAATAAAAAGATTTTAATAAAAAGATTTTAATAAAAAGATTTTGATTAAAAAAATTTTGATTTGAAATAAAAACAAAAATATTGAACAGTTATTTGGTATGGCGAAAAATCGCCATACCAAAATATATATTCTGTTTGGGCGAGGCTCAAAAAGTAGTTTGTTTAGCTGACGGAGGAAAAAATAATGTTTACGTTGCTGATTATACTTGATATTTTAATTGCTTACGGTTTGGGGTGCATTTCCTTTGCATACATAATCACCAAAAAGCAGTTGGGCAAGGATATCAGAACCATGGGCAGCGGAAATGCGGGGTTTACTAACGCTATGCGGGTGCTGCCGAAAAAATGGGGCATATTGGTTTTTGTGCTGGACGTTTTGAAGGGCGCTTTGGCTGTTGTTATCGGCAGGCTTTTGTTGGATGACCCAGGCGCCGCTTTGGCATTACTATTTGTAATCATCGGTCATTCCTATCCTTTTCAAATGCAGTTTCGGGGCGGCAAGGGCATTGCCGCAGGCTTCGGCGCAACCTGTGCCTTTGACTGGCGGATGGGCTTGATACTTCTTATTGCTTTTATGATTGTGCTTTTGATTACAAACTATGTTTCGGCAGGTTCCGTTGCGGGCGGTTTGGCTTTGGCGGTTTCGGGGCTTTGTTACCACTGGAACAGCATATATGTGGCGGCTTTTATTATCGCCGCCGTTGTTGTCATTTACAAACATAAACCCAATATTATCAGGATTGCCAGAGGCGAAGAATCGAAGGTATTCAAAAACCGCAAATGGAATCCTTTGGAAAGGGGAAAAAAATGAGCAAGATAGCAGTTATCGGCGCCGGCAGCTGGGGTACGGCTTTGGCGCTGACTTTGGATTATAACAAACATACGGTAAATCTTTGGTCCAACGAAGCGGATCATGTGGCTTATCTCAAGGAGCATAGGGAGAATACGCAGTTTTTGCCGGGAATTCCTTTGCCGCCCACAATCAATATTACGGGGTCTTTGGCAGAAGCGGCAAAGGACGTGGACGGCTTGGTGATGGTTGTTCCCAGCCATGCGGTATCCGCCGTCAGCAAAAAGCTGGTTGGACTTGTGTCCGATACGGCGGTTTTGATTTCCGCTGCCAAAGGCTTTGATCCCAACACCTTTGAGCGGATGAGCCAAATTCTCCGGGATAATTTTCCTAAAAATCCCGTAACGGTTTTTTCAGGACCCAGTCATGCCGAGGAGGTATGCGTCAGAAAGCTGACCTCCATTGTGGCGGCGTCGGAGGACGAAACTGTGGCGGCTTGGGTACAGAAGCTTTTTTCCAATGATTTTCTGCGGGTTTACACTAACAACGATATGGTCGGCGTGGAGCTGGGCGGTGCTATGAAAAACATCATCGCCTTTGCCTGCGGCGTTTGCTACGGCGTCGGCTGCGGCGACAACACCGAGGCGGCTCTTCTGACCAGAGGCTTGGCGGAAATTACCAGGCTTGGCGTTGCCATGGGGGCGCAGCCTTCAACCTTTGCGGGTTTGGCGGGAATCGGTGATTTGGTTGTTACCTGCGGCAGCCTGCACAGCAGAAACCGCCGTGCGGGAACCATGCTGGGGCAGGGCAAACCTTTGGATTATGTACTGGAACATATGGGCATGGTTGTAGAGGGCGTCAACGCCACCAAAATCGGCTATCAGCTGGCAAAAAAATACGGTGTGGAAATGCCCATCACCGAAACTTTGTACCGTGTTTTGTTCGGCGATTATTCCATTCAGGACGCTCTGAATGATTTGATGAAACGCCGCTACAAAAACGAAAGCGATATGATTTACAAAAAATAATTAAGAAATTTGATATAATAATTTGATATAATAAATATTTATTGAGGTGGACAAATGAGCTTGATTTCAGCACCCCGAAAAAAATATGCCACAGGCATGAAGTCTTTGCGGGAGCTTTATAAAATAGGCAAAGGTCCCTCCAGCTCCCACACCATGGGACCGGAGAGAGCCGCTCTTTGGTTTAAAGCCAAGTATCCCGAAGCCACAAGTTTCAAGGCGTATCTCTTCGGGTCTTTGGCAAAAACAGGCAGAGGACACAGAACGGACTTTATCATCAAAGAAACCTTGCAGCCCCGGCCGACGGAGGTTGTTTTCGATATGGAAAACAACGATATTCCGCACCCAAACACCATGCGGCTTGCGGCGTATAAAGGCGGGGAAAAGCTGGGTGAGGCGGAAATTTACAGCGTGGGCGGCGGTGCCATCCGCATTAAGGGCGAGGACAGCGTTGTTCCCAAGGATATATATAAGCTGCATACCTTTACCGACATCAAAAATTACTGCGAGGAAAAGAATATTCGCCTTTGGCAGTATGTTGAGGAGGTTGAGGGCGAGGATATTTGGAATTATCTTTCCGATATCTGGCTTTGCATGAAGGACGCCATAAACCGAGGTCTGAATGACGAGGGCATTATTTTCGGCGGCTTGAATGTGCAGAAAAAGGCAAAAAGCCTTTACAACAAAAGGCACATTGACGAAAGCCCCGAAACCAGAGAAAACCGCCTTGTCTGCGCTTATGCTTACGCTGTGGCGGAGCAAAACGCTTCCTGCGGCACCATTGTTACGGCGCCCACCTGCGGCTCCTGCGGCATTGTTCCCGCCGTTATGAAGTATGTCAAGGATAAGCGGGGTTTTTCCGACACCGAGGTTCTGCGAGCTTTGGCAACGGGCGGACTGATTGGTAATCTTATCAAGACAAACGCCTCCATCAGCGGCGCCGAATGCGGCTGTCAGGCTGAAGTGGGCGGTGCCTGCGCCATGGCGGCGGCGGCTTTGGCGGAGCTTTACGGCATGGATTTAAACCAGATTGAGTATGCAGCGGAAAATTCCATCGAACATTATCTGGGACTGACCTGCGACCCCATACACGGCTTGGTGCAAATTCCCTGCATCGAGCGAAACGCCGTGGCGGCAATGCGAGCCATCAATGCCGTTAATTTGGCGAATTTTCTGACGGACACCAGAAAAATCTCTTTCGACCTGGTTGTTCAGACCATGTATGAAACGGGAACCGACCTTTCCACCTTGTACAAGGAAACGGGCGAAGGCGGTCTGGCGAAGCTTTACAAAGAGTAAAATATAAATCAAAATTAAAAAGGCGATTGGAAAAACGGAGAGCAAAATGAAGTTGACGATGTTGGGAACGGGATCCGCTTTGGTTACGAAATGCTATAATACCTGCTGTGTTTTTGAAGAGCGGGGCGAATATTTTCTGGTAGACGGCGGAGGGCAGAGAGTTTTTCGGCGGCAATTTGTACATCCCCGATGATTTGGAAACCTTTGTTTTGTAAAATTGTATTTTATAAAATTATATCAAGACTGCGTTTAAAAACGCAGTCTTTTTTTGTTGGGTAAAACTTAGGAAGAAATTAAGACAGAAATTAAGGAATAAAAAAACAAAAATTTTGGTCGGTGTTGAGAATTTTTCCGTAACCTGTTCTAAAAATTTGCATACAGGCATATAAAATAGGGAAAATCAAAACTGCGTTTGTTATGTCGGAACCTTACCGACGAATGACATATAACCAACAAGAAAAAAGGGAGGGAATGTTGGTGGAAAAATTCGATATACTTCAGGATATAGCAACAAGAACAAACGGCGACATTTATTTGGGCGTTGTCGGACCCGTGCGAACGGGAAAAAGTACTTTTATCAAAAGGTTCATGGAATTGCTGGTCCTTCCCAATATGGAAGAATCCCATGAACGGCAGAGGGCCTTGGATGAGCTTCCCCAAAGCGGCTCCGGCAAAACTATCATGACTACGGAGCCGAAATTCATTCCGGCGGAAGCCGTCAATGTTCCCGTGCAGGAGGGCATAAATGCCGGTATCAGACTGGTTGACTGTGTCGGCTATGCCGTTAATTCTGCCATGGGCTATCAGGAGGAGGATGGCCCCAGAATGGTCAATACGCCTTGGTATGATTATGCCATTCCTTTTCAGGAAGCGGCGGAAATCGGCACCCGAAAGGTTATCACCGACCACTCCACTTTGGGCATTGTGGTAACCACGGACGGCAGTATAACGGATATTCCCGGGGAGGATTACGAACCTGCCGAAGAAAGGGTGATCGCCGAGCTTTCCGCAATCGGCAAGCCTTATGTGATTATTTTCAACACCAAAGCGCCCGCAAGCGAGCAGACGGCGGAGGCCGCCGTCCAAATGCAGGAAAAATACGGGGTATCCGTTATCCCGATGGACGTTTCCGCCATGACCTTGGATGATGTTCTGAATGTTTTGCGGGAACTGCTGATGGAATTCCCCGTTACCGAGGTCAATGTTTCTTTGCCCCGTTGGATGGAGGAACTGGATGCTAAGCACCCTCTGCGTGAAGAATTTGTTTCTGTCATCGGCGAGGCTGTGCAGACCGTCGGTAAAATACGGGATGTTGATAATATGGTTGCGGTTCTGGCGGAAATCGAAGATGCTGAAAGTGTTAAGCTGCAAAATATGGATTTGGGCAGCGGCGTTGCCGACATCGCCGTAAATCTGCCCGCAAGGCTCTTTTACGAGGTTTTGGAGGAATATGCGGGAATGCCCATGGAGGGCGAGCATACCCTGCTTAAGGTGGTGCGGGATTTCAGCCACGCTTATCGGGAGTGGGGCAAGGTGTCAGATGCCATGTCAGAGGCGCGAGAAGGGGGCTACGGCGTTGTTACGCCGCATCTTAATGAAATGTACCTGGAAGAGCCTGAACTCATCAAGCAAGGCGGCAGATTCGGCGTGCGGCTGAAAGCGTCCGCCCCCAGCTTCCATGTTATCCGAGCCAATATTTCAACGGAAATCACGCCTCTTATCGGCACGGAAAAGCAATGCGAGGAGTTGGTGCGCTATATCTTGAGCGAATTCGAGGAGGATCCGCAGAAAATTTGGCAGACCAATATTTTCGGCAAGTCCTTAAACGAGCTGGTGCAGGAGGGTATTCAGGGCAAGCTGTATAAAATGCCTGCCAATGCCCAGGTTAAGCTTCAGGACACATTGCAGAGGATTGTCAACGAGGGCGGCGGCGGTCTCATTTGCATTATATTATAATTTTATGAATTTATAGATTTGACGGATATATTATATAAGCACAGGATAAGCACAGGGCGGTTTTTTTGTTGAGCCGTTCCTGTGCTTTTTTTATTAAAAAATATAATCAAAAACATAATTATGCAGAAATTTTATGCTTTTGCCCCATTGATTAAATAATGTTTGTTTTGTGTGAAATGTGTAGAAACAATGTTTACATGATATTCTTGTTCTGTTATAATAAATTAAACGATGTGTCAGCAGGCGGGCGAAAAAATCTGTTCTTCGGGAAGATGTGATTTTCGTTTTTCTTTTGCGGCTGTCGTTTGATTTTTGCATAAAATTTATGAAAAGTGTATGTTGAAAGGAGTATGTTAAGATGTATAGTTTAAATGTGTTGAGAGATAAGAAAAATTGGCTGATTGGCATTTTTGTGATGTTTTGCATGATTTTTGCTTTGCACTGCGGTGCGGCTTCGGCTTTGGATACTGTTCCCGTTTTCATCGGCGGCGAACAGGTGAATTTTGATGTCAAGCCCTATATAAAGGACGGCAACACCATGGTTCCCGTGCGTGCTGTGGCAGAGTCTCTGGAAATTCCCGTGGATTGGGACGGGGCAAAAAAACAGGTTAAGGTCAGCCGCGGCAGTGATATTCTGCTTTTGAATATCGGTTCCGACAAGGCTCTTTACAATGCGGTTTCCGTTCCTCTGTCCATGGCGGCGGAAATCAAAAACGACCGCACATTTTTGCCTTTGCGCTATGTTTCGGAGTGGTTCGGCTTGCAGGTGGATTTCCGAAATGCCGCTGTTTACATTGAAAAACTGCCATCGGACAATGCGGCGGATACCATGAATCTGCCGAAGGGCAACACCAACGGCAATTTGGCGGCGGATGGCAGTATGGTGATTTGGCAAGGAGATATGTATTATCAAAGCGCTTTTACCGAAACTCTGGACAAGGTGTCTGCCAACGGCGATGTATTAACGGCGGCAAAGGGCGTTTACAGCTGTTTTAATGTTTGGGACGGTAACCTGTATGCAATATGCAACGGCGATTTTGTTAAGCTGGATGCCAATATGAAAGCGGCCGATGTTTTGCAAAAGGGCGTTTCCTATGCCATGATACAGGACGGTTATTTGTATTATATCAGCCGGGCCGACACCTGCCTTTACAAAAAAGCCTTGGCGGGAGGTTCTGCCGAAAAACTGAATTTAAAGGGGATTTCTCAAATCGCTTTTTCCGATAATTATATCTATGCCTATGCTCAAAATGATGCGGGCGGCAAGTCTTTGTTCCGCCTGAAAAATGATGGCAGTGGCAAAAAGCAAATTATTGCTTTGCAGTCAGTTTCCGCTTTGGATTATGCCGACGGCTGTTTGTATTTTTCCGTCGGTGAAAAAGATGATGCCAAAATATGCCGAATCAACACCGATGGCAGCGGTATGAAAATTCTGCAGAACTGCGGTGCCGAGCAGATTAATTGCAGCGGCAGCGCTGTTTATTACAGCAGAACAGGCGTTTTTTACAGGTCGGATGACGGAATCGAGGATTGGTGCGGTTTGAGCATTTGGCAGATGGAGCTTGACGGCAGTTTTGCCAAAGAGCTTGTAAAAGCCTCCGGAGAGTCTTTGCAGAGTTACAGCAAGCCCATGGTTTACAACGGAGATGTTTATTTTTGGGATTATAAAGTCAGTGATCACGGTCAATGGCTTCAGGCAAGACAATAAGCGGCGCAATACTGCGTCGTCAATTCAAAGGCTTCCTCGGAGTATTTCAATACGCCTGCGTCAGCCTTTGAGTTGACTCCTTGTCTTGCTTGCTTCTTGCTTGCCTGAAATATTTTAGCAATAAGCGGCGCAATACTGCGTCATAAATCCAAAGGCTTCCTCGGAGTATGTTCAATACGCCTGCGTCAGCCTATGAATTGTCTCCTTGTCTTGCTTTCCTGGGACTGCAAGACAATAAGCTTCGCAGTATAGGTTTGGAAAATGTGCGAAAATTAATAGCTTAAATATAAAAAGCACAGGAATGCTATTTGAAGTGAATCCCAAATTGGGGTTTGTATCACTTTGGCTGTTCCTGTGCTTTGTTTGTGTGGGAATAATTGAGGTCGGCAACAATTTAAAATACCAGTAAATCCAAATCGTCGTCGCTGTATTGGTCGGAATTGACTGAGTTGGAATATGCACGGCGGCTGACGGATAACTCTGCATTGGGGCTGAAATCTATATCGTCAAAGGGGTTGTTTTCCTCATCTTCTGGCATTGCCGCCGTTTCTTCCCAAATATCGGTAATTTCGCTGTTATCATCATCGTCAAAGTCCGTTGTTGGTTCAGCGTTGTCCGAATTTTCGGCAGCTTCCCAAGGTAAATCGTCACTCGTTGCTGCTGCGTTGTCAAAATCGGTATCCGCCGTTTCCGTCGGCGGAATGAAATTCATTGTATCGGCAGTATTTTTTTGCAGTTCCTGCGTTGTATTTTCTGCTGTCGTGTTTGTCTTTTCTGCCGAGGCGGTCGGTGGTTCGGCTTGATTTTCTTCGACGGTTTCGGTTATTTCGGCTGCCTTTGCGGCAGGCTGAGTTTCGGCGGCGTTGGGGTCGGCAAAAATGCCCAGCTCCTCAATTTTGGCACGCAGTTTTTTTAAGTCCTCCCAGGCATCCCGCTTTTTGGATTGATCCCGCAGAAGGGCGGAGGGGTGATAGGTTGCCGAAAGCCAGTAGCTTTTGCGCTCTTCCCAAATTCCGTGCTCCTTGGTTATGCGGAAATTGGGGTGCAGAACCACATTTCCCGCAATTCTGCCCAGGCAGACGATGATTTTCGGTTTCACAAGGGAAACCTGTGCCCGTAGCAAAGGCAGACATGCGGCTTTTTCGTCGTCTTCGGGGTCTCGGTTATAGGGCGGGCGGCACTTGACAACATTGCAGATATATACCTTTTGGCGGTCCAACCCGATGGAATGGAGCATTTTGTTGAAAAGCTGACCGGCAGGGCCCACAAAAGGCAGACCCTGCAAATCTTCCTGCTGCCCCGGTCCTTCGCCGATGAACATGATGTCGGCATTCTTGTTGCCGTCGCCGATTACCACGTTGGTTCTGCCCGAATGCAGCTTGCAGCGGTGACAGTTTGAGCAATAAGTTTCCAGTTGTTCCCAAGTTACCATTTTTATTTAAACCTCTTTTTGTTGTATTTTTAGTATAAGTTATGAAGTATTAATAAATATTCGAGATTATGAGACAAAATCCTTGCGATTTTGCTATTTTAGTGTCAATTTGAGATGTTTATTTGGTATATTTGCCAAAAAGGCGGCGTTTAAAGAGTGCAGGGCAAATAAAAAAGGAAATGTGGTTTTGCCACATTTCCTTTTGATAGCTCATCTGAAAATTTTTGAAAAATTTATTTGACGGTTTTGATAAGAACGTAAGCCGCTTCTTTGTCGTCCTCCGCTTTAACATTGTAACGAACGTCCACGGTGTTGCCTTTTTTGATTTCGGCGTTATAGGTTACATCTTGTACATTGCCGTTCTTGTCATATTCCGCCTTGATGATAACGGTGTTTTTTGTAATCACAAACTGATTTTGAGAGCCTGTACCGCCTGTTACATTGTAAAGACCGTCGGCAAAGGTTGTGATTTCACCGTCTTGAATTTGTTCTTTGGCAGTATCAACGGGGTTGAGTTGGATTTGGTTTTTGCTGTTGAAGCGGCATTGATAAAGCACGTTTTTGCTCAAAGTGCTGCTGCTGTTTTTTGTGTCTACTTCGTAAACGGTATCGTCGCCGAACAGACGAACGCCTTCGCCGTCAATATCGGAGGAATGAATTCCTTTGGCTTCCAGAAAACCGAACTGAGCGGCTGTGGAGTCGGAATAGCCGCCGATAATCATCAGAGAAACATTGCCGCTGCCGTCCAAAACATATTGAATGTCAACATTGCGTTTGGAGGTTTGGGCGCTCTTCAGATAGCTTTTCTTCAAGGCGTTTTCCACTTTTAATTTCTTGGTGTCGATTTTGCCGTTTTCGCCTGTTACTTCATAGATTCTGGCGTTGTCGGCAAAGCTGTATTTCTTGCCGTTCAGGGTGATTTTGTTGTCAAAAATGGGTGCCATGTCGGATTGGTTGGTAACAATGCCGTCTTTGGAAAGAGTGGCGTTGTTTTGGCTGTCAACGGTATATTTTACCAAATCGTTAGCTTTGGCGCCGTCGCTCTGCGTTAATGTGCAGGTGATTTTGTCGCCGCTGAAAGGAACCAGAGTTACCGTGCGGCTGTCTGTTGTTTCAACAACGGCATAATCGGCAGCGGTTATGTTTTTGCCTTGCAGGGCGTTGTTAACCAAAACGCAAACGTCGGCACGGCTGATGGCGTTGTTGTAGTTTTGCAGGGAAACATTGTTCAAAATCCCTATTTCCTTGGCTTTGGCAATATAGTTTGCGGGCCAGGTACCGCTCAGGTTGCTGTCGTTATAACCCATCATGCGCAAAACCACAGTTACGGCTTCGTTGCCTGTAATGTCGGCATTGGGGCGGAATGTATCGTCTTCATAACCTTTTAAAAGACTTCTGTTGCAGGCGTTTTGAATCCATTGGTCATACCAGGCGCCTTGGGTAAGGTCGGTGAATGTAAAATACATCTGGGTTGTGGCTTCGCTGCCTGTATAGGCTACGTCGGCATTAACGGCAACCTTGGCAAATTCCGCTCTGGTAATGTCGGCGTTGGGGCGGAATGTGTTGTCATCATAGCCGCCGACAATTTTTAAATCGGTTAGATTTTTAATGGCGCTTTGCTGTGCCGCCGTGCAGGACGAGGTGTCGGAATAGGCAAAGGCGGGAACTGCCATTGCCAAAAGCATTGTTAAACTTAAAAACACTATCAGTAATTTTTTCATGGTACAAAACCTCCTTTGTAATTTATTTTATTATAATATTTTTATATATTTTTTTCAATATAATTATTGTTTTTATTATTGTTTTTTCGATATAATTGTTGTTTTTATTATTGTTTTTTTTCGATATAATTGTTGTGAGATTTCGGTGAGGTATTTTAATTTTAAAAAAACTCAAAAATATAAAAAAATCTTTTGGCTTTGAGGAATAAACAGAGAGAAAAAGGCAAAAATATAAGCAAAACCAAAGGACTTGGGAGGTGGATTATGAGTGTAACGGAAAGATTTTACAAATGCAGCCATTGCGGCAACGTAATCGGTATGATTGAGGATGCGGGCGTTCCTGTTTACTGCTGCAATGAAGCAATGGAAAAGATGGAAGCCAAGGACAGCATTTCCTGCGATGACAAAAAGCTGCCTTTTGTCAAAGCGGGGGACAAGCATATTGCCGTTGTTGTCGGTCCCTGCAAGCACGATATGGACAACACCGAACACATCGGCTGGGTGTATCTGGAAACCAATCAGGGCGGACACCGCAAAAGCCTTTGTAAGGAAAACCGTCCTGAGGTTTGCTTCGAGCTTTCCGAGGGCGAACACGCCAGACGGGTTTTTGCCTACTGCAACAAACACGGTCTTTGGCGGCACAACTTATAAACTGCGTTTACGGATAAGAACCAAAAAAATCGGACGGCTTTTGCCGTTCGATTTTTTTTTTGAGGATTTATTATTATCGTTTTGGCACTTAAAATTTTTTCAAATTTTTCGCTCCAACCCCTTGACCTAAGGCTAATTTTAGGCTATATAAATGGGTTTATCGAAATACACGGGGAGGTTTTGCGATGTATACAAAAACTTTAAAATTGAATAACGGCGTAGAAATCCCGCAGCCGGGTTTGGGGACTTGGTTTATCGTAGACGGCAGGGCGGCAATGCCTTCTGTTTTCGACGGACGGGATATGAATTATCCCTTAA
>JAHZFN010000107.1 GCA_019421315.1 Peptococcaceae bacterium
TACAGAAGTCTGCTGCAGCTGATCAATCCGCAAATCCCTCAGTATCCCGGTTATCCTCTGGGTTTGGGGCAGACGGATTAAAGTAAAACGCTGCGGTTTAAATTCTTAAAATTCTTAAAATATTGTGGCTTGAGGAGGTGAAAGCTTTGGCAAACACAATTTTTTGCAGTTCTCCTTATCATTTGGCGCCGATACGGGCCATGCAGACTTATCTCAGGTATATCAGCCGATATATTCCCGAAGTAAGCTCCGTTATCCCTGACGGTATCTACGGAGTTGAAACGGAAAATTCCGTCAACAGCTTTCAGAAATATTTTGATTTGCCCGAAAACGGAGTTATAGATTATCCCACCTGGGAAATGATCTTTTTTGTATATCATCAGCTGCTTGATTTTAACGAAACCTAAAATCAAGCATTATCAAACAACACAAAAACAGATCTGCTTTTTTTATTTGCGGCAGGTCTGTTTTTTCTGTTGTAATCAAAGTTGTGATTTGCTATAATAAATTTATTATGACATATTATAAGATTTACAAGATGACCTATTAAATTCAAGAGGAGATATATTAATGTCGGCATTAACATTCGATTTGCTAAAAGAAGACGGCATGGCAAGGCGCGGCGTGGTGCATACTGCCCACGGCGATATTCAAACGCCAATATTTATGCCCGTCGGTACTCAGGCCACAGTCAAAACCATGTCGCCAGAGGAGCTGAAGTCCATCAACGCCCAAATTATTTTGAGCAATACATATCATTTGTATCTGCGTCCCGGGCATGATTTGATTAAGGAAGCGGGCGGTCTGCATAAATTCATGAACTGGGATCGTCCCATTTTGACGGACAGCGGCGGTTTTCAGGTTTTTTCCCTGGCAAAGCTGCGTGATATAAGCGACGACGGCGTTGTTTTTCATTCCCACATCGACGGCTCCCGTCATTTTTTCACGCCTGAAAAGGTTATGGAAATTGAACAGGCTTTGGGTTCGGATATTGCAATGCAGTTCGATGTTTGCTCGCCGTATCCCGCCGAAAGAAAACAGGTGGAGGATGCTCTTGTCAAAACCACAGCCTGGGCAAAACGCTGCAAAACAGTTCACGACCACCCGTATCAGGCGCTTTTCGGCATTGTGCAAGGCGGTCTTTATAAGGATTTGCGGATCAGAAGCGCTGAAGAATTGATGGAAATAGATTTTCCGGGTTACGGTATCGGCGGCTTGAGCGTTGGCGAACCGAAGCCCTTGATGTATGAAGCATTGGAATACACAACGCCCGTTTTGCCCAAGGACAAGCCTCGGTATTTGATGGGTGTCGGCAGTCCCGACTGCCTGGTGGAAGGCGTCGCCCGCGGTGTTGATATGTTCGACTGCGTTCTGCCCACAAGAATTGCCAGAAACGGCACAGTTTTTGTACCTGAGGGCAAGCTTGTCATCCGCAATGCCAAATATGCCCGTGATTTCCGTCCGATGGACGAAAACTGCGATTGCTATGCCTGCCGCAATTACAGCCGAGCTTACATCCGCCATCTAATCAAAGCCAACGAAATTTTGGGGTTCCGCCTGACAACAATCCATAATCTGCATTATCTGCTGAATTTAATGGCTGATATCCGCAAAGCCATTGAAGAAAACCGTTTTGAAAAATTCCGCCGCGACTTCTTCGAGGTGTGGCAGGGATAGGCACAGATTTTTTAGTCAACGCATATTATTGCCGAAAACAGAGTTTTCAAAAAAATTTCATAATTTGGCAGGATTTTTCGGCAAAGCATAGAATATGTACAGAGTTATCATATTTAGATTGATTATATTTTAAAGGTGGTGAAATAATGGCAGAGTTCATGCAGAATAACCAGCTTCTCACTATGGTTATTTACATTTTGGTATTCATTGCGATTTTCTACTTCTTGTTGATCAGACCTCAGCAGAAACAAAGAAAACAAAGAAACGAAATGATGTCTTCCCTGAACGTCGGGGATAAAATCTACACCGCAGGCGGCATTTTCGGTACAATCACAGCTATGAAAGAAGATATTGTTACCATTAAAATTGCCGAAAAAGTTGAAATTCAAATTTTGAGAAACAGCATTGGCGGTTTGCAAGGCGAATTTAAAAAATAGACCGATGGTCTATTTTTTTTGCTGTAATTTATTTTATTACAAGTATAAATTTGTCGGAGAATAAAGCAGTCCTAAAAAAACTGTTTGATTTCAGCATAATTTATTATAAAATGTTGACATTTAACATTAATATATTTTATAATGGATAAGTATGTACGATAAAATTAATATCGTAAAGGAGGATTTTTTGAAATGAAAAACGGAGGTTTGAAAATTGCAGTATTTGTAATCGTTCTGATTGCGGCTATTGCATTGTCCTTTTCTCCTCTGATGAAAAATCTTCAGCTTGGTCTTGACTTGCAAGGCGGCGCAGAAGTTGTGCTGCAGGCAATTCCCGAAGAAGGAAAAACCATCACAGCCGAAGATATGAGTCAGTTGAAAGAGGTTATTCGTAATCGTGTCGATAATTTGGGCGTCAGCGAACCTATTATCCAGTTGGAAGGCGACGACAGAATTATCGTTCAGTTGGCGGGCGTTGATAACCCCGACGAAGCTATTTCCCTTATCGGTCAAACAGCCAAATTGGAATTTATCGATCCCCAGGGCAACGTTGTTGTAAGCGGCAGTGACTTGGCTGACGCCAGCGGTCAAAATCAAAACGGCCAGGGCGTTATCAGCTTGAAGTTTTCTGACGAAGGCGCCAAAAAATTTGCCGAAGCAACTCAGAAATACGTTGGTCAAAACATCGACATTTATCTGGACGGCAAACTGTTGATTGAGGCAACCGTAAATGAACCCATTTTGGACGGCAGCGCTCAAATCAGCGGTCAATATACCTTGGAAGAAGCCATTGCGCAGGCGGCTGTCTTAAAAGGCGGCGCTTTGCCAGTTGACGTAGATATTATGTCCAAAAGAACAGTCGGTCCTTCCTTGGGTTCCGACTCCTTGACAGCCAGCTTGTATGCCGGTATTCTCG
>JAHZFN010000108.1 GCA_019421315.1 Peptococcaceae bacterium
ATTGTCGGCGGCAGATACGGGCTTTCCTCCAAAGACACAGACCCCTCCCAGATTATTGCGGTTTATGATAATTTGGCGCAGGACAAACCGAAAACCAACTTTACTATTGGCATTACCGATGACATCACCAATCTGTCTTTGCCTTTGGGACCGTACATCACCACAGGCGACGAGGATGTTATCGCCTGCAAATTCTGGGGTTTGGGCGGCGACGGTACCGTCGGCGCCAACAAAAACACCGTTCAGATTATTAATGATTATACAAAAAAATACGCTCAGGCCTATTTTGAATATGATGCAAACAAATCCTACGGCGTTACCAAATCACATCTGCGTTTCGGTAATCGCCCCATTCGTTCGGCTTATTATGTTAAAAGCGCCGATTTTATTGCCTGCCATAATCAAACTTATATGGAGCAATATGATATTGTCGGCGAGCTCAGACCAAACGGCACTTTCCTGCTGACCTGCACCTGGAATGAAGATGAGCTGACCGAAAAGCTTTCCGCCGACGTCCGCCGTTACATTGCCGAAAACAACATCAGCTTTTACACCATAGACGCAACAGACATTGCCATGCAGCTGGGTTTGGGAACTCATGTCAATATGGTTCTGCAATCGGCTTTCTTTGCTTTGGCAAAGGTTATTCCCGTTGAAGAAGCGCTGGATTATATGAAGGATGCGGCACGCAAAACCTATGGCAAAAAAGGCGAAGCCGTTGTCAGCAAAAATCTGGCAGCCATCGACCGGGGCGCTGTCAGCGTTCATAAAATCAAGATTCCCGAAAGCTGGAAAAATGCAGTTTCGGAAAAAACAGAGGAAATTGACAACCGACCGAACGTTGTTAAAAATATTCTCGAACCTATCAATAAACAAAAAGGTGATGATTTACCGGTCAGCACCTTTATCGGCTATGAAGACGGCACAATCGAAGTTGGTTTGACAGCCTACGAAAAACGCAAAATTGCCATACAAATCCCCGTTTGGGATGCTGAAAAATGCTTGCAGTGCAACAAATGCTCCTTTGTCTGTCCGCACGCTGTCATCAGACCGTACCTTCTGACAGAAGAAGAAGCCGCAAAAGCGCCGCAAAACTTTGTTACAACTCCTGCCAAAGGCGCCGCCGCCAAGGAATATAAATTCTCCATGCAGATAAGCGTTGCTGACTGCACAGGCTGCGGCAGCTGCGTTGCTGTTTGCCCCGCCAAAGAAAAAGCAATCAGCATGATTCCAATTACCGATGCTCACGAAAACTATGCCGAAACCTGGGAATACGGTCTGCACCTTGCCGACAAGGGCGATGTATTTAACCCATATACAGTAAAAGGCAGTCAGTTCCGCCAGCCATTGGTGGAATTTTCGGCGGCTTGCGCAGGCTGCGGCGAAACTCCTTACGCCAAACTTTTGACACAGCTTTTCGGCGACCGTGTTTACTGGGCAAACGCCACAGGCTGCACTCAGGCCTGGGGTTCGCCGATGCCGGGCATACCCTACACCACCAACAAAAAAGGCAGAGGTCCCGCCTGGACAAATTCACTTTTTGAAAACAACGCAGAGTTCAGCCTCGGTATGCTGCTTTCCGTCAAACAGCAAAGAGCGGCGGAAAAAGAACGTGTTGTTAAATTGAGTGAAAGTTG
>JAHZFN010000109.1 GCA_019421315.1 Peptococcaceae bacterium
AAATAACCTTCTCTGTAAGCATGGAGCTGGTATTGGGGGCCGAGTTCCTTGAAACCAAGCAGAACTTCTTCCAGCTGGCTGGGGAACACATTGACACCGCGGATAACCATCATATCGTCAACACGGCCGATAACTTTGCACATTCTGGCATTGGTTCTGCCGCAGGCGCAGGGTCTTTGGTCGATGATGGAAATATCTTTGGTTCTGTATCGGATAATAGGGAACGCCTCTTTGGTCAAGCTGGTGAAAACAAGCTCACCTTTGGAACCGGGAGGCAGAACCTTGCCTGTTTCGGGATCGATGGTTTCAACAATAAAATGGTCTTCGGCAATATGCAAACCTGTTGCCAAAGCACATTCGCCCGAAACGCCTGGACCCATAACTTCGGTCAAGCCATAGTTGTCTGTTGCCAAAATATGCAGTCGGCTTTCAATTTCCTTACGCATTTCGTCTGTCCAGGGTTCGCCGCCGAAAAGTGCTGTTCTTAACGGCATTTTTGCCATATCGATGCCCATCTGTTCGGCAACCTCCGCAATATGCAATGCATAGGACGGTGTGGAAATCAAAACGGTGGAACGCATATCCTGCATCATCATCAGCTGCTTTCTGGTATTGCCGCCGCTCATCGGAATAACCAAAGCGCCGACTTTTTCCATGCCGTAATGCAAACCGAAACCGCCTGTGAACAAACCATAGTTAAAGGACATCTGCACAATATCTTCATTGGTAACACCGGCCGCCGTGATAATTCTCGCCAAAAGCTCGGACCAAACGTCCAGGTCGTGTCTTGTATAACCCACGATAATGGGTTTGCCTGTTGTGCCGCTGGAACCGTGAACCCTGATAACATCTTTCAAAGGCACGGCGAACATACCGTAGGGGTAAGTTTCACGTAGATCGTCTTTAACGGTAAAAGGCATATTCTGCAAATCTGCCAAGCATTTGATGTCGCCGGGTTCCATGCCGATAGCGTCCATTTTTGCTCTGTAATGCGCATTATGTTCATAAACGTTTTTGATGGTTTTTTGCAGTCTTTCCCATTGCAGTGTTTCAATTTCGTCTCGGCTCATACATTCCCGCCGCGGGTTCCAAATCATCATAGTCTTACACCTCATTTTAAAATATTAAAATATCTTTTTTATAAGGCATGGCAAAATAATTTAATAATTAATTCTCTTGATTTACGTTCTTTCTTTACAAAGATAAAACACGAAGAAAAAACAAAAAAAGCCTTGCACAGCAAAGCCAAAACAAAATTCCGAAAACTGCCGTCGGCAGACCCGTCAATTTTAATATGTTTTATATTTGAAAATGCGGAAACAATCAAATACAAACTACCGTTCTAACCATGCTATAATACTACCTATAATACTACATTTATCATTATACATGATTAAGAGAGCAAATGCAACAAAAGTTTACGAAAAGACGATAATTATCGACAAAGGGAAAATATCCCCAACAAGCTCCGCATACACAAAAAGGGAACAGCCCAAAGGCTGTTCCCCCAAAAAGCAATAATCAAAACACTTAAAACATAAAATTAAATTAAACAATAAATAATGCATTCATCGTATCATAATAGCTTGCGGCGCCGAACAAGGCAATAATGGAGCCGTAGAAAATGCAGGCCAGCACAATGCCTATGATATAAAAGATCAAAACAGCCTTGCAGTAATTGGCTTTGCTTTTGGGTGTATTGCCGCTGAAGCCCCAAACGCAGGTCATGATCAAGCCAACCAAGGGAATCGCCAGAACGATCAAAGTAATAATCCAGTTACCCAAACTGATAACTTCATTTTGTTCATTGCCGTATGCTCCGTTTTCATAATCCATACCAAATAACCTCCTAAAAAATAATATAAATTCAATCAGGATAAATTCAATCAGGTTTTTTGCCGAGAAAAACAAAATCTCAACTCAAATTACCAATTTAATATATTATAGCAAGCAAATAACCGTTGTGTCAAATTACGGCAAATTATATTAATTTTCACGCAATTAATTTCGATACATGAAAAAAAACCGATTTTGCAAAAATGAACAAAATCGGTTTTTATTTTTGGATTTTTTTGATTAAAGCTTTTGCTATCATCCTTTGCATTCCGCCAGCAAAGGCGAGCAAATAAAAGGATAGCGCAAAATTTCGCTGAGAGTGAAGCCTTTTTTGATTGCCATCATAAAGTTTTCGTCTTCGGCAACCTCCTCACCCCGCATTTTCAGGGCGGCAAGCATTTCCGCCGATTCGCAGAATTCAAGCAAAACGCCTATACTGCGCAGCAGCTGCAAAGGCTCGGCATCCAAAATATACAAAGCGGGATTTAAACCGCCCGCCAAAAAACGGTCTAAATTTTCCACAATCTGATCTCTGCCCCAGCTGCCCTTTTGCAGCAAACCGTCGTAAATATCTCCGACATAACAGGGATATTTCAGAAAAACATCCAAATCCTGGATAATAGTTTTCCACCAGCCTCTTTCTTTCAAATGCCGATAAATCATATCCACATCCACATTAATATCGTTGTCGGCGAAAACCGAAAGGCTGAAAGCGATTTCGTCCCACCAGCCGTTGGCATTGAATTTATGCAGAACCTCCGCCAAATTCTCCTTATCCTTAATGGTGGAAGCCAAAAACATGGAAACCTTGTTCCAACCGCCCCAAGAGCCCTCCTGGCGCAGATATTCGTAAACCTCCATATCTTTAATTGTGATGTTTTGCTCAACAAAAGCATCAGCGCTGTTGACAATTTCGCCCCAGCGACCCGTTTCTTTCAAATCGGCATAAACCTTGGCGGCGCCGATACCCGCCGCCGCAAAAGCAGCCAGATTATCCGTTATGCACCACCACTTTTTTTCACCTTTCAAATCATCGTAAATCTGCTCGGCGGCAATTTCGCTCTGCAAAAAAACGGGAATATTTTTGTTGATTTCCTGCCAAAGGGAGTTTGCTTTCAGCTTTTCGTAAAGCAAACCGATGTTTTCGGCATTATCGGCAAACACTGCGGGGTTGTCGGCAATATACTGCCATTTTTCCGCTTTTGCCAAAGTATTGTAGATTTCCGACGCCGCAATGCCGCCGTCAATCAAATTTTCAGCGTTCGCCGTCAAAATTTTGAAAGCGCCGCAGTTCACCAAGCCTTGATAAACTGCTCGAAAATCCACGTCAACCAAAGGCGCCAAAACCGGCAACGCCGCCGCAACAACCTGCCACAGACCTCTTTGCCGCAAATCATCATAAGCAAAAGCAGCATCCAAGCCGCCACCCGGCAAAGCAGGCAAAGCAAGAGCCAGGATTGCCGGCGACTGACAACGGCAATCCTCATAAATTTTGTCTGCGGCAATGCCGTGCCGCAAAAAATCGGAGGCACATTCCGCAATCAGCCGCCAATTATTTTCCGCCGCAAAATCGGCGTAAACACTTTGGCAGTTCAAACCGTTTTCAAAAAAACAGTCTAAATTGGCGGCAATACAGTCCAAACTGCCCGCCTGCCGAAAATCTTCGTAAAGCAAAGCAGGCTCAACGCCGTTTGCCAAAAATTCGGCGGCGTTGTTTTCGATGGTTTCTCGGTCGCCGTCCTTCTGCAAGCCTCTGTACAGCTCAGTCATATCAACCGCAACGCCGTTTTCTCGCAGAACAGATAAATTTTGGGCAATAATCCGCCATTGCCCAAAACTGCGGCAATCGTCATATACGGCTTTGACGCCGATGCCGTCGGCAAGCAAAAGGCGGAAATTGCCGCCTATGCTGTGCCATTTGCCATTATTCTTGAAATCCTCGTAAATCCTGCCGGGCAAAACCCCGTTATCCAAAAAAGCAGCAAGATTTTTGGCAATCAAAGACCATGAGTTTTTGCGGCTGTACTCCTCGTAAACCTCATGAGCGAAACGGGATATTTCCTTTTGCAGTTCCGTTTTTTCCTGCTCCTTTGTAAAATACTGCAATTTTTCTTCGTAATAATCAAATTTCATGGTCAATCCACTCTTCTCTTTATCCAATCTTCAATTTTAAAACGCAGCGCTTCGTTGCAGTTGGGGTTTTCCAAAATTGCCCTGCGAATATCCTCTTTGCCGCCGCCGTAAGTAAAAATGCGGTTTAAGGTATCTGCATCGGTATTGGGGTTATGGGCAATAATCATCAGCGTAAAATCATCCTCAAGGAAGCTATCCGTCATCTTTTTTAAAACGGCGGAGGAGGTTGCGGGGTTGCAAAGCGCCAGTGTCCGCACATGAAAATCAGCGTCCTGCGCCAAAACATTTGTGTAGTAGGAATCGTCGATTGTGGCGCTCAGCCTGCGCTTTGTTTTAACATCGCTGTTTTTAATCTGCTCCAGGGAGTTTTTCATGTCGCTTTCCAGATTGGACAGCAAATCATCGGCGCTGTCCAAAGAAGAAATCTCCGACCCCAAAGCCTCCAGAAAATCGTCAAATTCCGTATAATCAAACGTATCGCTTGTTTTTTTCGGTTCGTATTCAATATCTTTCATTATTATTTACCACCATTAGTTTTATAACTGTGTTCAACAATATCTTCTGACCGTATTAATTTTAATATTTTAATCCGAAATATCTTATTGTTAAATTTTATTTAATCTAAAATATCCTCGATTTGATATTCGATTTTTCGGATTAAAACACTGCTTAAATTTTTGATTTTTTTAACACCGATACCGTTGTTGCCCCAAGTAATGTTAATGCTGTCGGCAGCCTCTGCCAAACCGATACCCGTTATAACAATTTCCCGGCGGAATTTGCGGATAACCGACCGGATGGAGCCGGAACCCGATTTACCGTCGGTCATAAAATAAACAAAGTTGCATGAACGGTTAAACTGCAAAGCATAATTGCTGATGCTGGTGCAGGCAGCGTCCAGAGTTGCCACGTCGGGTGTGCCGTTGTCGGCATCCAAATTAACGATGGCTGCCAGATGATCGCCGTACAAATCTTTATCAAAGGTTTTCAAAAAAGTGTAATTGTCTTTGTCGCCGAAAACAAGAATTTCCAATGGTATCCGCAAACGTTTGGCAGCTTCCACCAAAGCCAGAGCCGCCTTTTTTTCCTCCTCGATGATTTCGCCGCTGCACGAAGCGGAATTATCGATGATGACGCTCCAGATAAACCTGGTGTTTTTCGGCATAATCCGCCGCTCAAAAATAGTGGGCGCAATGACAATGTCGTGATTTTTCAAACCGACCAGCTTGTGTGTCCAATGGTTTTGCAGTCGATTGCCGTGCCTTTGGTTGCCGATAAAGGAAAAATCCACATCAAGGCTGAATTTTTGAACAAAAAATTCTACCAAATCCTCAACCAAATCCTCGGTATCCTCCCGATACTTGATATACCGCCGCAGAGTTTCGCCCGTAAGACCGCTTTGCTCCGTGTAAACAGCCGTCAGCATTCGGCTTTGCTCATCTTTGACAGCTTTCAGATAATCAATATTGCTGCCGACACGCTGTTCCTGTTCAACGCTGTCTACCATGCCGGCGGCGTCCGTGTCGTCAACATCCGCAATATCCAGATGAACGGGAGTTAAAGGATTACCCTCCTCGTCCTCGAAACGGCTGCGGATTTCCTCTCTGCCTGCGCACAGCTCCTTAAACAGCTTGTCGATACTCCGACGGTTGGAAAAGCCGCCTCTTTCGGTGCGGGGCGTTTTCTTGTCCTGCTCTTTTCCCAAAGTGATTTTTTCATCACTTTGCTCAGCTTCGGCAGTTTCGGATTCATCTTCTTTGCCGACAGCTTCGGCTGCTTTTTCGCCCTCTTTTTCTTCTGCTTCGGCTTTTTCTTTCAGCATTTTTTGCAGAGCCTCGAACAGTTTTTCCACCATATCACCGCTGCGGTTTTCTTGCAGCTGCTCCCGCAGTTTATCCAGAGTATCTTGAATTTCGCTTGTTTCGTCGGCGGTTTCCGTCGGCGTTTTGTGTTCGGAGCTTTCGCCTCCCTGCTCAAGGCTGTCCTGCAAATTGACGGTGTCATTTTCCGCCGTCATCGGCGAAGTCATGCCAGACTGCGTCATACCCTCGCCGGCATTGCTACCGTAACTGCTGATCTGACCGTCACTGCTTTGAGAGGTTTCCGATGCAGTAGATTGGTCGGCAGAATCAAAAGGGTTTTCCATGCCGTCGCCGTTTTGGTCGGCGCTCACGGTATCTTGGGAATTATTTTCGCCTGCCTCGGCATTTTCGTCCTCGTCATTTTCGTCAGGCCTGCCGCCGTTGTTTTTCATATCCAAAGAATCCTCCGGCGGAATCAAAAAATTATCCGTCGGAAAATTCAAAACCTCGTACAAATAATAATATTTACGCCAATTATGACATTCGGGCGGACTGACCAAATTCAAAAGCAAATCGTCGTCCACGGCGCAGTCTACAGAAGCCCAGATGATGGGCATTGCGGAGCGGAAAAAATGCTCCCAGTCCACAGCGCCCTTTTCCAAAGCGGCGGCGCTGACACCGTCGCCGTTGTTGTAACCGAAACGAGCCAAAAGACGAGGGGAATTAATGCTCAAGAGGAAACTGTGGATTTCCTTTTTGCCGCCGTTCAGCTCTTCGGCATTTGCTTTCAAAAAATCGTTGCCAGCCGCCTTACCGTAAATTGCAAAAACCGGAGTATCATGGTGCTTGGCAATCATTTGCGCCGTCATTTTATCCGTAAAACGGGGATTGCGTTTTTGATAATTTTTCATCAAAAAACGCATTACCTTAACGTATTTTTCCGTTATTCCTCGGCAAAAGTCCACTATGCGTTCCAGCAAATCCAGACTTTCCTCCGACAAATCGGCTCGGTTTATGCCGATTTCCGCAATTTGATACTGCAAATTTTCGATTTCTTCATCAGCGTTTTTTTGGTCGAAATCAAAAATACTCCGCAAATCCTCGGCGGCTTCGGGGTCTGCAGACTCCTGTAAAGCCTGCTTCATTTCTTCAAGCAGTTGGTCAACAGCTTGCTGCCGCTCTGCTTCTGCCGCCTGCCTTTCCGACTGCTGTTTGCGCAAAGCGTCCAAGGCTTTCTGCAAATCGGCAGTATCGCCGCCGTTTTCCGTCGGTTGTTGGTTTTGTCCGCCTGCGCCGTAGCCTGTGCCGTCCGCCAAAGCGGCGCTTTGCTCGTCATACCCCGCCGTATTGGGGGGCAAAAGTTCCACAAACTGCGGCAAAAGATAATTCTGCACCAACTGCATTTTAATGCGGGAGGAGGCTGTTTTGACAGCCTGGGCAATGACGGAATTAACTCTGGACGTAAAAGCTGCCGCAACCTCGGCGGCGGCGTTGCCTTCCGCCGTCCGCACCAAGTCAGGTTCAGCCAAACCGACTGCCGCCAAGCCTTTGAGCAATGTCAAATCGACAGCCTGCATATACGGCTCTTTGCCGCCGATTTGCGCCGATTTTTCGGCAATGTTGATTTCCTGCCGATAAAGGGGAAGAAAAGCCGCAGCGGGATTTGCCGCAAATGAGCTTTGCATTTCCAGATAATTTACCGACGCCTCCTGCACAGCTTCTGCCAAAGGCAAAACAAAATCAAAGCCAATTTGTTTTTGCCTGCACCAATCCCGCAAAGCGGTCAGACTTTTGCCCAAGGGATGGTTCAGATTGCCGATTTCGTGCCGCAGGCGGGCGTTGGTAACAGAGCGTTCCTTTTCCAAAATGCTTTTGGGGTAGATAACAATATTGGGAAGATCCTCTCTGGGGTTATTTTTGCTGACACCAACGCCCCAATCCTCACCCATAACGCCCCGCACTGCAACCTTGCCGCCCAGTCCGTTTTTGTAAATTTCCTCTGTCAGCCCGTATGCCAGCAAAGGAACCTGCTCATTGATTTCCTTAATCAAACTGTTTTTTTTCGCTGCCAAAGCATTGTCTTTGTCAGCTTGAAAAATATCGCTTTTCGTTTCAGATTTATCGGTCTTTTTGAATTCAACCGATTTTTTATCTATATTATCTAATTTATCATTATCTAATTTATCCATAGCATTATCCATAGCTTAAACCGACAACCCTTCTGTCAAAATGGCTCGGAAAGACTGCTTATCCTGCTGACCCTTGCGGTAAGTTTCCGTGTGGGGCAGATAAGTCATGGCAACAGCATACTGCGCCGCCGTCCAAGGAGCGTTCCAGCCTGCCAGCTGCGACAAATCAGCTTCCCACAGGCGGTTTTCGGAATAAAAAGAGGCGGCGGCAATGGTACCGCGCAAAGATATATCACGCTTCATCTGCACATCGCCGGAACGGGTTTTGCAGGCTTCAACGGTCTGCCGTGTTCTTTGGGCAATTAAAATCATGTTTTTCAAATCTTTGACAACCTTGAAAATTTCAGCAGGAACGCTGACAGCGCCTTTGCCGTTGACAACCTTTTCCCAAATCTGCACAAACTGCTTGTCGGAAAAGCCCATAACAGGTGTAATATAGTTTTTCAAAATCAACGCCTCGTCATAGGTGAACATATCCATGCCGTCAGTCATATTCATAATTTTAAAAGGCGGATAGCCCAGAGCCATTGTATTGGAACGGTCGTCGATGGTTTCGGGCAAATCTTCAACGCCATTGTAATCGGCAGGGTTCATCAAGCCCACGAAAACCACGCCTTTAATGGCATGAATAACTTGATCACTCAAAAATACAGATCGGTCGCTGTCAAAAAGAGCGTTGAAAAATTTGGCAACGCTGGGACGCAGCAGATTGATTTCGTCCAGCTCCAAAATGGCGTTGGGGGTGGAAATTGCAGTCAAAATACGAGTGGGAACTTTGATAACCTCGCCGTCAGACAGCTCAATATCATATGTCAAATCCCGTTCTTCCTTGTCGGGGGAGCAAACATAACGGAACAAAGGACGGTTGGAAATTGCGGCATAATGCTCAACCAGCTTGTTTTTGCCGCTGCCGCGTGGTCCGACGATAACCGTCATGCCCTGAGACGTCAGATTTTCCCAGTCGGGTGCTTCCTTTCTTTTTGCCATATCCGCCAAAAGCTCGTTGTCGGCAAGCCCCAGCTGCCGATTGATTAAACGGGCAAATTCAGCAAATTTTTCCTTGATAAAAGGCGTCATTTTATAATTGCTGTCGGCAGACGGAATAAACTCTCTGCCGTCCGAGTCAATTTCTCTGAGATACAGCAGTGTTTTGATAATTTCGCCGATTCTTTCCGCCAAATCGTCCACGTCGTCAATTTTTGCCAAAAGCTCCAAAGGCAGCATATCCTTGATAAATTCGGCATCGGTAAAAGCCACCGCCTTTTCCCGCAGGCTTGCTGCCGCTTCGTTTTCATCGTCCGGCAAAGAACACATTTCCGCAAAAACTTCCGACAGTGCACCGTAAACCAAATTATAAGCCTTGATTTCGGCGCTGCCCTGCAAAACGGTATCCACATAAGGCAGTCTTTGATCTCTGGTTTTTTCGCTGAAATCCATTTTTTCCGATGGTTTGGCGCGGGAAGTCAAGCCGTTGGCATCCTTGACAAACATCACTTCGGAATATTTGCGACCGCCGGAAACGGCGGTTTTGCCCACTACCGCCTCCCATTTGGCAAACATCCGGGCATTGCTTTCCATGACGGGAGTATAAACGCCGTTTACTTCGTAATATTTATTTCGGATACGGCGGCGCAAAGCCTCCCGTTCATTTTGTTCGGTCGCCGCTTTTGCCGCCGCCGCATCAAAGGTCATGCCAACGCCTGCCGCAGAGGCAAAATCGGCGGCGGTGTTTTCTTCCTGCTCTTGGGAATAAGCCAACATAGCCTTTAAATTCTCGATGGTGTTTTCTAGTTTTTCCTCTGTTTCCTGCTTGGTTTCACCCGATTGGCTAATCCAATCTTCGGGAAAAATCCGCAGTTTTGCCAAAACAGACTCTGCTTTTTCTATTCTGGCATGTATATCCTGAGCATTTACCGTTTTTTGCCGCTTAGCTTCAGCTTTGTTTTTCTCAGCATTGTTTTTCTTTGCTTCATCAATCATAGCGAGGATCCTTTCCTTAATTCTTTTGACAAAAATTCTTTTCGCAAATTCACAAAAAAAAAATTTATCAAGAGCTTTTGCCAAAAAGTCATCGTTTAACAGCCTGCATCAACCATTTTCCCCAATCTGCGGTCTGCCGCAAATTCAATCAAAGACCGTTAAAAAACTGCCCTGTATTCAATATTTCTTTAATATACTCTTTTTAATATACCCTGTTATGAGACATTTTCTGTATCATCGTCTCATAAAAAATAATTATATATTTTGAAATAATTATAAAATTATCTAATTAAATTATAATTATCGGTAAAATTAAAGTCAATAGAATAAAAAAGCTTTCTGAATATTTTATCGGCTCTCCAAAACAAAAAAAGAGCTCGGCGCAATACCGAACTCTTATTCTGCCAATCAATAACAGACAGGCTTATATTTAACTTAACTCATAATTTGGCAATTCTCTTTAACCTTGCCCGATTATCGGTATGCGACTGTGATCAAACAGCTTGCTGCATTTCCTGCAAACCCAAACCACGCAGTATACACCGTGCGGTCAATTTAATTTCGACAAAACACATATATTAACAAGCAGCAAAATCGAATACCCTTACAAAAAACAACAATATAAATAATGATAATTGCTTAAAGCTTCCCCGCACACTAAACTAACGCCGAATTTTCAAAAAAATCGGTTTAAAAATCAATTTTGTTTTGGGAAACAGCGTTAATTTGATCAATAATATAACTAATCTGCACTTTGTGGGAAACATCGTCGCGGAACAGCATATATTTGGTGTTCACTGTAACCAACAGGTAAACCAAAGGTTTCAATGCATCGGCGGAACAACCCAGCTTTTTGGCAAGCAAAAGGGTGTATTCATCATAATGCTCAGGCAAAAGCTGAATATAGGGAGCAATGTCATCTCTGTATCTGGGGCTGACAGCAACCTGGTATATAAGAGCAATTCCGTCTTGGTATTTTTCCATCAAAGCGGGCATACCATGCAAAAAATCGGACAAATCGACAGTTTCGTCAACGGCAGGTTCAAAAAAGGCTTTTTCAATGCGTTCCAAACCGGCAACAACAGCTTCCACCACAATAGTATCTTTTTTGCCAAAATAATGATACAACGAATTGTTGGTGGAAAGCTCGCAGGCACGGCAAAGGTCTCTCATGCCTGTGTTTTCCAAGCCTTTTTCCGCCATCAATTCAAAGCATTTAACCAAAAGTTCTTTTTTACGTTCTTGATGAGTAATTTGTGATTTTCTGTTCATCTTGCTTCATACCCTTTCTTAAGTCCATCAATAAACATTATTCTGCCGGCAATATTTTTTTATACATTATTTTTATGTATTTTTGTTTTTTTGCTTGCGCTTTTTGTAGAAATACTCCTCCATAAAGCGAGCGTCCTCGTCCTCCAGCTCATGGGTGCCGCTCAAAGATTCAAGATGATGATAAATCTCGTGCTGCAAAACCTCGCGGATTTTTTTGCGCAGACTTTCTTCGTCCAAGCTGCCGTAAATTTCCATAAACGAACCGTAGTAAATATTGATGTATCTGCCCATAGTGTGGCTGTGGCAAAATTCTCCCATGATATAGAGGTCATTGTCAACTGCCTGCGGGTCAATTCTACATTCCGGCAAAAGACAGACACCGCCGTTTAATTCGTCCAAACAGCATTCCGGCTGCTGTTCAAAGACTTGATTTAAAATTTCCTCAAATCTGTCAATGTCTATCACTTTTACACTCCAATCACAAATCACACATTACCCAGAATATTTTTTATTATAACTCTTTTTTTTACTTATTGCAACAATCAATAGGTTAAACTGCGGCTTTTCTGTTTACCTATTTTGTTATCACAGCATAATTTATTTGTCATGCCGATTTTGCCGCCAAAACACGGCTCGAATTTTAATACTCGAATGAACAAAGAATATCACAAAATCCCTAAAAATTTCTTTTTTTTATTTTTCGGCGTCAAATATTTTCTGCCGGACAGCTTTAAAAACAAAAAAATTGTAAACCGCAAACCAAGGGATTAAAGCATAACAAAAAAAATACGGCTTGAAAAATTTTTCAAGCCGTATTTTTGTTATTTTTTATTCTTGTTATATTTGCTTTTTGATTAATAACAATTTTTATCCGCCTCAAACCTGCCGAACCGTATATGTTCGGCAATATATTTTTTGCAAAGATTACCGGCAATTAACCAAAATTAAATATCAAACAAAATGTGGGCATAGTTGGGCATTGGCCAGTAGGTTCCGCCCACCATAGTTTCCAGCCGGTCAACAACTTCCCGCAGTTCAGCCATGGCAGGAATCGATTCTTCTTTGTAGAATTTGGCCTTTTCATAGGAATCGGCAATGACCTCGCCTTTATCCAAAACCTTTTGCAAAGCGTCATTTTTGGAAATTAATTCTTCCGTTTTGGCGGCAAGCTTTTCCGCAAATGCCTTTTCGTTCACCAAATTCAAATTCAAACCGCTTTCGGCTTTCAGCTTCAGCTGTTCAAAAACCATCTTGCTGTATTCCAAAACGGCAGGCAAAATTTGGCGGTGTACCATGTAAACCATGGTTTTTCCCTCAATATCCAAGGTGGAGGCATAGGTTTCCAGGCTAACTTCGTATCTGGCGGCAAATTCGCTTTCCATATAAATATTGTTTTTGACATACATATCAATATTTTTCTGATCCAGATAAGAAGATAAAGCGTCAAAGGTTGTCGGGTTGATTGGCAAACCGCGGCGTTTGGCTTCTTCCACCCATTCCTTGGAGTAGTTGTTGCCGTTGAAAATAATTCGGCGATGTGCAATCAATTCTTCACGAATGATTGTTTTCATTTCCGCCTTAACGTCTTCGGCTTTTTCCAAACGATCCGCATAACGCCCCATAATTTCCGCCACCATGGTGTTCATTACAACATTAACACCGCTGATGGACTGAGAAGAACCGGGCATACGGAATTCAAATTTGTTGCCCGTGAAAGCAAAGGGAGAAGTGCGGTTGCGGTCGGCGTTGTCTTTGTAAATTTTCGGCATAGCTTTAACGCCGCTATCGATGATTTCGCCGCTGATTTCGTTAACGTGTTCGCCTTTAACAATGCAGTCGATTATGTATTCCAGCTCGGCACCGACAAAAACGGAAATAATGGCGGGAGGCGCTTCGTGGCCGCCCAAACGGCAGTCGTTGCTGGCAGTAGCAACAGAAAGACGCAGCAAGTCGCTGTATTGGTCAACAGCCGAAATAATCGACGTCAAAATCAGCATAAACTGCATATTTTTTTCCGGATGGTGTCCGGGATTCAAAAGATTTTCACCTTTGTCCGTGCAGATGGACCAGTTGTTGTGTTTGCCCGAACCGTTGACTTTGCCAAAAGGCTTTTCGTGCAGCAGGCAGAACAAACCGTGGCGGCGGGCAATTTTTTTCATCATTTCTTTAGTCAACTGATTTTGATCAGACGCCAGGGTGCAGGTGTAGAACACAGGAGCCAGCTCGTGCTGTGCCGGTGCAACTTCGTTATGTTTGGTTTTGGAAAAAATGCCAAAACCCCATAATTCGTTATCCAATTCCTCCATAAAAGAGGAAACTCTTTCTTTCAGATTACGGTAATAATTGTGGTGCATTTCCTGACCCTTGGGGGCTTCGTTGCCGAAAAGAGTGCGGCCTGTAAAAATCAAGTCGGCTCTTTCGTTGTAAAGCTTACGGTCAATCAAAAAATATTCCTGCTCGGCGCCGACCGTTGCCGTAACGGATTTGGCGTCATTGCCGATGGCGTTAAGCAAGCGGCAGGCTTGTTTGTCCAAGGCGTCCATGGAACGCAAAAGAGGAGTCTTTTTGTCCAAAACCTCGCCCGAATATGAACAAAACGCCGTCGGAATATAGAGAGTACGGCCTTTGACAAAAGCGAAAGAAGTTGGATCCCAAACTGTGTAGCCTCTGGCTTCAAAGGTGGCGCGCAGTCCGCCTGACGGGAAACTGGAGGCGTCGCTTTCGCCTTTGATCAAAGCCTTGCCCGAAAATTTGGCAACGGGATTGCCGTCTTTGTCGGGATCCAAAAAGCTGTCGTGTTTTTCCGCCGTCATGCCCGTCATCGGCTGGAACCAATGGGTATAGTGAGTAGCGCCCTTTTCCATAGCCCAGTTTTTCATGGCGTTGGCAACCTCGTTGGCAATTTCAATATCCAAAGCCTTGCCCTCGTCAATGCATTGGTGCAACGCCCGATAAATGCTTTCGGGCAATCTTTCTTTCATAACTTTATCATTAAAACAGTTTCTGCCGAAATTTGTAATTAAAGCGTTTTCCATAAATAACTGACCTCTTTTCCAACTGTTTTTTTTAACTTCCTGTCAAATATATAGCAAAATAAAAAATTATACCTAATTTAGTAATTATACTAAAAAATGTCAAGGTTGTCAATTAATGAAAACTTTTTTCGGCATTTTTTTTGCAACATTTTGCCAAAAGCCAGTCACCACATGATAAAACGGCGCAAAGCAGGAACAATATACGCCAAAGGCAGCCCCAAACAAAACCAAAAAGTCGAATACAAAAGGCAAATCTGCCCCATGAAATTATAGGGCAGGTCGGAATAATCCCAAACCCGCAGCGAAAAAATCTTATTAACAACAATGCCCGCCAAAAGCTCCAAAGCCGTTATCACCGCCATCGCCGCCAGGCATTTAAAAATCAAGCTTTTGTCGGCAAAGCGCAGATTGAAAAAATATATGACAAAAAAGCATAAACCACCCGTTATCAGCATTGAATAATGAGTTTTGCCCCGCCAAAAAAGCTCCAAAAGACCGTAGCCGAAAGCGCCGATCAAAAACACAAAAATCATCTCAAAGCTGTCGCTTTTGGTAAATTCCACAACCTTATCCATAGCAAACTCCTTTAATAAAAAAACTCTTTACAGGCTTATTTCCGCCTTTAGTATGCGCAGTTTTTTACGAAAAATTTGCTTTTTTCAGCTGTAAAATACTGCAAAATATTAAATAATACAAATAATAAATTAATATAATATTGAATAATCATCCGGAATTGATTATAATATTTTCAGCAGCTGTTTTTGCAGACGGAGTGCATACTTTGCCACTGCGGCGTGCGGCAAAACAAAAAAAATGCGGTAAAATTCACGGCGGAATTTGCGGTAAACCGACAATATAAAAATATGTTTGTTTAAGCGAAAAACAAAGAACACGGAGAGCGCGGAAATGAAAATATTATTACCGAAAAAAATTGAACATATCATAGATTTGTTTTATCGGGCGGGATTTGAGGCTTATGCCGTCGGCGGCTGTGTGCGGGACGCTTTTTTGCAAAAGAAACCCCACGACTGGGACATCACCACCAATGCCAAGCCGCAGGAAATCAAAGCCGTGCTGAAAGATTTCACAACCATCGATACAGGCATTAAATACGGCACAGTAACCGCCGTCTGCGACGGCGAGCAAATTGAAATTACCACTTATCGGCTGGATTTAGGATACGACGACAACCGCCACCCCAAAGCCGTCCGCTTTTCTTCGCAGCTGAAAGAGGATCTTTCCAGGCGGGATTTTACCGTCAACGCCATGGCTTACAACTATCAAAATGGTTTGGTTGACGAATTCGGCGGCTTGCGGGATTTACAAAACGGCGTTATTCGTACCGTCGGCAAAAGCGCAACCCGTTTCAGCGAGGACGGACTGCGGATTTTGCGGGGTCTGCGCTTTGCCGCCGTGCTGAACTTCACAATCGAAAAGCAAACGGCAGAGGCAATCCACACCTGCCGCAATCTGCTGCAAAACATCGCAGGCGAAAGAATACACACCGAGTTTACCAAAATTCTTTTGTCGGACAACCCGGCCGCCATTATCCGCCAATACACCGATGTAATCGGCGTTTTTCTGCCGGAAATTCTGCCGCTGCAAAACTGCGCTCAAAACCACCCCTACCACGCTTACGATGTCTTTGAACACACCATGAAGGCTTTGGCAAACACACCGCCCGATAAAATTATCCGCTACACCGTGCTTTTCCACGACCTCGGCAAGCCGCAAACCAAAACCACCGACGAAAACGGCATCGACCATTTCCGCAATCATCAGGCGGTCAGCGTGCAAAAAGCAGACCTTATCATGCAGAGACTGAAATTTTCCAACGCCGAAGCAGAGGAAATCCTGCTTCTGGTTAAATATCATGATGTGCCGATTACCTGCGACGAATACCATGTCAAACGCTGGCTGAACCGCTGCGGCGAAGTTTTTTTCAGAAATTTGTTGGAGGTAAAAAAAGCCGACATCAGCGGACAAAACCCAGCTCTTTTGAACCGCATTGACGATTTGGCGGCATACCGCCGTCTGACAGACAAAATTCTGGCGGAAAAACAATGCTTCACGCTGGAGGATTTGGCAATTAACGGCGGTGACCTGCTGCAAATCGGTTACAAGCCGGGCAAAAAAATCGGTGATGTTCTGGAGCATTTGCTAGACGAAGTTATGAACGGCAAAGTTGCCAACGACAAAGCAACGCTGCTGCAAAAAGCAGAGCTTTTCAAATAAACACCCCATAAACAAAATTTGGTATATAAAAATTTAATATAATCAAAAAGGCATCTTTGATTAACAAATCAAAGATGCCTTATTTTGTTTGTGCTTAACCAAAACTTTGTAAAACCACCCGATTACAACAAATTATAACGAAATTTATCTAAATTTATCTTTCGGAATAGCCGTTGTCACCTTCGGGGTTTTCGTCATGGTTCATGTTGGTTGCCAAATATTTTGACGCCTGACGTTTCTGGGCTTCTCTTGCCAACTGCTTTTCGTAGCTGATAAGCTCCATGCCTGCTTCCCTTGCCAACCGGCAAGCCAAATCGTCCGGGTATTCGTCATCGAAAATTACGGCTTTAATACCGCAGGTTACCATAGCCTTAACGCAGGTAACGCAGGGCTGATGGGTAACGTAAATTGTTGCGCCGTTCAGGCAAATGCCAAATTTGGCGGCGGCGTTGCAAATATTGGCTTCGGCGTGTTGGGCACGGCAAATTTCCTGCCGTTCGCCTGACGGTACACCCAGTTTGTTTCTCAAACAACCGCCGATTTCATCACAATGAGGAGTTCCCGGCAAAGCGCCGTTATAGCCCGTGCCGATAATTCTGTGGTCAGAACCCACGGCAATAGCGCCGACATGCCTTCTTTCGCAGGTGGAACGTGTTGCCACTTGATGAGCAAGACCCATAAAATATTC
>JAHZFN010000110.1 GCA_019421315.1 Peptococcaceae bacterium
CAACACGGATTTGCTGGCTACGCCGTTTTCGCAAATGGGCGACCAAATGGCGCGGCAAGCCATAAGTCAAGGGTCAACCGCTGTTCAGCAGTATGTAAGTGGTATCAACAAGGAGCTTGGCAACGTTCAAGCTACAGTGCAAAGACTTAACGAAACCTTGAATACAGGCTTAAGTCAAGCCTCGTCAAAAGCAAGAACAGCGGCAGTAAACATTGCAAGCGGCGTGGCTGCAGGGATTCGCCAAGGGCGTTCCGGGGTTATCAACGCCGCGGTGTCGATGGTTACGGCGGCTGTGAACGCCGCCAAGAAGGAAGCGGATATCAATTCACCGTCCAAGGTTTTTGAAGAGGAAGTCGGCAAAAACATGGCTTTGGGCGTTGCCGTCGGTTTGGAAGAAAACACTGACGAAGCGACCAAGGCGGCAGTTCAGCTGGCAAAGAAAACATATGAGGAAAGCCGCAATTATATTGACAAAGAAAAATACTATAACCGCCTGAGCCTGTCCGACGAGCTTTTGGCGTGGCAGAGGGTGCAGGCGCAATATGTGGAGGGTTCTCAACAGCGGATCGATGCCGAAAAAGAAGTGTATCGAACCCGCAAGGAACTTCTGGAAAAGATAGAAGATTTGGAAGAAAACTATCAAAAGAAGGTCGAGAGCCGAACCAAGGATATTGCCAAAGGCTACGATTTGTTTTCCGAGGTAAAAGACGGTGGCAGGATAGAAACGCAGGATTTGATGTACAACAGCGCCCAGCAGGAAGCACAGCTGGAAGAATGGACGGCCGTCATTTCCGAGCTGATGGACAAAGCAAAAGAATTGGGACTGAGCGACGGCTTTGTGGAATATTTGCAGGGGCAGGATCTCAACACACTGCTTGCCGTTGCCAGAGCCTCTGATGAACAGCTGATAACCTTGTCGGGGCGTTTTGACAACATCAATAAAATGGCAAACCAACAGGCAACAAAAGAGCTGGTCGGTTTGCGGGAGGAAACAGATGCGCAAATTGCGGATTTGTTAATCGGCGTTGAAGACCAATTTACGGAATACGCCCCAGCTTTGGGCAAAAACCTGACCGACGGTATGGCGGAGGGCATAAAAGAAGGTATGCCAACTGTTATCAAAGCGGCTGTTTCCGTTGCACAGGCGGCAGTCAGCGCTGTGCAGAATATTTTGGAAATTCACAGCCCCAGCAGGCGTTGTCGCTGGCTTGGCAACATGGGCGGCGAAGGTTTTGCCAAAGGCTTTGCCGATTGTATCAATCTTGTGCAGAGAGCGGCGCAAAGCATGGCAAATTCCGCTTTGGTTCC
>JAHZFN010000011.1 GCA_019421315.1 Peptococcaceae bacterium
CGCCTGGAGGATGCCATTGAGTTGGCGGTGGTTATGAAAAAAGCCGGTTTGCGGCCGGAGCAGGTGCAGCTGTTTATTCCCACACCCGGCAGCCGCAGTACCTGTATGTATTACACAGGTTTAAATCCCGGAACCATGAAGCCCGTCTATGTGCCGAGAAGCGAGGAAGAACGGGATATGCAGAGGGCGCTTTTGCAGTACGGCGACAAAAAGAATTGGAGCTTGATCCGCAAGGCCTTAGAAAAAGCGGGGCGCACCGATTTAATCGGTTGGGGGCAGAATTTTCTGGTGCCGCCTGCCAAAAATGATGCTCACGGCAAACAGGAAAGCTTCTCAAAGCAATCTGCAAAGCCTGATAATAAAAAGCAGGTCAGACGGTTGGGCTACGGTAAAAACAACGGTCGTTTTGACAGAGAAAACGGCGGTAAAGGCAGCAATTACGGCAAAAAACGGCAAAATCAACACGGCGGCAGGCAAGGCAATTCAGCGGATACCAACCATCCCCGCCGTTCAAATACCAAAAAAAGAAAAACGCCGTTAAAAAAGCCGTGAATATAATTGCCTAAAATTATTTAAGCAAGTTTTTTTATAAAAAATACGGAGGTAAAGCCGATGATTTTCGGAATCGGTATTGATACGGTTGAGATAGAAAGGATCAAAAAACTTTTGTCGAAACCTAATTTAACTCGTTTGTTTTCGCAGGAAGAAATTGCTTATGCTGAAAGCAAAGGCTTGCCCGAAGCCTCTCTTGCAGCGGCTTTTGCCGCCAAGGAGGCTGTTTTGAAGGCGTTCGGAACGGGTTTTGACGGCATGGGTATGCGGGATGTTGAGGTTTATCATGAGGAAAGCGGCAGACCGCAAATCAAACTGCACGGACAAGCGGCGGTCTTTGCCGAAAAAAATGAAATCTGCCTAATACATTTATCCTTAAGCCACGACAGAACAAAGGCTGTGGCTATGGTTTTGGCAGAAAAAGCAGGTGAGTAAAAAGCAGGTGGTTGAATGAGAATTGTACTGGGAAAAGAAATTGCCCAAATTGATAGAATGGCGTGCGAGGATTACGGTATCAGCGGTCTTTGGCTGATGGAAAATGCGGGCGGAGCCGTTGCTGACTTTGCCAAACGTCTTTTTGCCGAATTAAATCTTGACAAAAAGGGTTGCATTTCCCTTTTGGCTGGCGGCGGCAACAACGGCGGCGACGCTTTGGTTGTGGCGCGTCTTTTGGCGGAAGCGGGATTTCAGACAGTTACCGTGCTTTTTTCCGACCCGAAAAAATACAAAGGCGATGCCTTGTCCAACTGGCGGCGTTTTCAAAAATTGAATTTGCCCTTTTATCCTTTATATGAAAAAAATTCATATGAAAAAAATCACGAAACAAGTTCGGAAAGTGCAGACGATTTAGCGGAGTTTAAGACAATTCTGCAAAGCTCTGTTATGATTATCGACGGCGTTTTCGGCACAGGTTTTCACGGCTCGGCAAGAGGTATTGCGGCGGTGGCTCTCGATGCCGCCAATCGGTGCGGCTGTGTTAAGCTGGCGATAGATTTGCCGTCGGGGGTAAATGCCAATGACGGCAGTGTAATGGGCATTGCTTTTCAGGCTGATTATACTGTAACCTTCGGCTGGGAAAAATACGGCGCTAAGGTTTACCCTGCCAAAGAATATGTCGGCGCTGTCAAAATTGCCGATATCGGTTTGCCCAAAGAACTGTTGGGCAAGATAGAAAGCGACATCACTGAGGTTGACGGAAAAACGGCGAAAAGCTGGCTGCCCAAACGCAATCCCGAAAGCCATAAAGGCACCTACGGTCATGTGGCTGTGGTGGGCGGCGCATACGGTATGCTGGGCGCTCCCGTTTTGTCTGCCTGCGGCGCTGTTAAAAGCGGCGCAGGCTTGGTAACAGTTGTTTCCGTTGCCGATATTATGGTTCCTTTGGCTTGCCGTATGCCTGAAATTATGTGCCGGCCTTTGCAAGCGAAAAATGGCTTTTTGGGTGTTGATTACGCCGAGGAAATTGCTGAATTTATCGCCGATAAGGTGGCTGTGATTGGCATGGGCATGGGCAGAAACGAAGATACTTTGAATTTGGTGCGGCATTTGTGCCGAGGCAAAATGCGGGGGTTGGTTCTGGATGCCGACGGCTTGTACGCTTTGGCGACGGCTTCTGTAAATTTTCAAAACAACGGTTTGCGGGCAGTTCTGACACCTCATCCCAAAGAAATGGCGGTTTTGTTGAATTCAACAACTGCCGAGGTTCAGGCGGACAGGTTGGCAGCTGTTCGGGCGGCTTCGGCAAAATACGGCGCTGTTGTGGTTTTGAAAGGCGCCAAAACTTTGGTTGCCGACGGCAATAAAGTGTATTTGAACAGTACAGGTAACGCAGGCATGGCAACGGGCGGCAGCGGCGATGTTTTGTCGGGAATAGTCGGCAGCTTGCTGGCGCAGGGACTACCGCCTGTCAAAGCGGCGGCACTGGGCGTTTACGTTCATGGTTTGGCGGGCGACATCGCCAAGGAGAAGGTGGGCGAGTACGGCATGACGGCGGGAGATTTGCCGCAAAATCTGCCGTATGCGTTTCTGAATTTATCATCACCCGCCTGACTGCGGAAGAAAACCGTATAATAATATGAAAAAAAGGCAAAAAGTTGAAAAATAGCGATAATAGGTATATAATAAATTTTTGGATAAAATAACAAAAACATGAGGTGAAGTTTTAATCATGAATGAAGTTGAATATATTCCCAGACCGGCGTGGTTGGAAATAAACCTGCCCAATATTGCCCATAACATCAGACAAATCCGTAGCCTGCTTGCTCCTGAAAAGGAGCTTTTGGCGGTCGTTAAGGCAAACGCCTACGGACACGGTGCCGAACGCATTGCTTTTACGGCGCTGGACGCAGGGGCGGACAGGCTGGGTGTTGCAACTCTGGGCGAGGGTGTGCAGCTGCGCAAGGCTGGCATTATGGCACCCGTTATGGTGCTGGGCTATGTGGCGGCAGACCAGGCGCAGGTGGCAATTAAATATAACATCTGTCAGACAGTTTACAGCTTTGCGGCGGCGCAGGCCATATCGTTAAAGGCGCAGGAAAAGAACAAGACCGCTTTGGTACATATAAAGGTTGACACGGGCATGGGTCGGATCGGCTTTCTGCCGGGCGCCGATTCCGTGGCAGAGGTTTGTCGTATCATGAGCCTGCCCAATCTGTGCGTTGAGGGTATTTACACTCATTTTTCAACGGCAGATGAAGACAACAAGGAATATACTATGCTGCAAAAACAGCGTTTTGACGAATTTGTGGCGGCAATTGAGGCAAAGGGCTATCATATCCCCATTAAACATGCCGCCAACAGCGCCGCAATCATAGATTTGCCGGAAACGCATTATGATATGGTGCGGGCGGGCATGATTATGTACGGCTATTATCCGTCGGATGCCGTGTCCACCGATAAAATCGATATTTTGCCTGCTCTTTCTTTGAAATGCCGTGTTTCCTGTGTGAAAAAAGTTCCCGCAGGCACTGCCATCAGTTACGGCAGAAATTATGTTACTGACAGCGAAAGAATTATTGCTTCCTTGCCGTTAGGTTATGCGGACGGTTACAGCAGGGCTTTTTCCAAAAACGGCGAAATTCTGCTGCGCGGCAGGCGCGTGCCAATCGTCGGCAGTATCTGCATGGACCAGTTGATGGTGGACGTAACCAAGCTGGGCGGTGTGGACATTGGTGAAAAAGCCGTGGTAATAGGCAGGCAGGGTAATGATGAAATCACCATCGAGGAGCTGGCAGAGAAAAACAACACTATAAATTACGAAATCATCTGTATGCTCAGCGAACGTATTCCCAGACGTTATATCGAATATTAAAACTATACTTAAATATTTTGAATAACGAACTAATTGATTGAATTTTAGTCTCAAATATATTAAAATGTATATATAATAAACATATGCAATGAGGAAACATATTAATTTCAGTCGGTTTTATGTATTTAAGGAGGTAGTTGATGAAAAAGAAACTGTTACTTATGCTGCTGGCTCTGTCTGTATTTTTCGGCGGCTTGACGGGTACTGCTTTGGCGGCGGGATTGGATAATTTTAAAACTGTTAAAACCTACACACAAGGTCAGTTTGTTGATGTCAGCAGTTCCGTTTGGTATGCGGTAAACGTTAAAGAAGCTTATGAATATGATTTAATTAACGGCAAAGACAGCAATCATTTTGATCCTAACGGCAATTTGACGGTGGCGGAAGCCATAAAATTGGCAGCATGCCTGAACAGTGTTTATTACAACGGCGCTGTGAATATTAAAACGGCAGATGCTTCTGTTTGGTATCAACCGTATGTTGACTATGCCAAAGCGCAAGGCATTATCAACAGAGATTTTGATAATTACAAC
>JAHZFN010000111.1 GCA_019421315.1 Peptococcaceae bacterium
TTTTGCGGCGTTGGAACAGGCACCGTCCGAGAAGGTTTGTTCCAGTCAACGGTTTTGCCGAAAGCATTGCTGATCGCCCGCAGAGGCAGATAGGTCGTGTCGTTGTAAACGATAGGGGAAATTTTTCTGCCGTTGTCATCCTTAAGATTTTGTTTCTGCCCATCCAGCACAATGCTGATATCGGGGCGTATGTAGGCAGTGATTTTCTTAACACCGTCCGCCGCAAAAACGCCCGCCGCAAAGCTGAATGCCACAGCAAAAGCCAAAACAAAAACAATTTTTTTGCTGCCGAATATTTTTTTCATATTATCACCTTTTTTAATCGTATTTTCTGTTAACCTATTTTTTTCGGCTTTAACCGCTCTCAAGCAGATAACGCAGCTGTCAAATATTCCGATATATCAAATATATCAAATCAAGCATGATTTTCAAGTAAAATCTGCTTTTATTAATTCTTTTTAAAGACTTTCACCGCACCGCAAACACCGACAACCGCAAATTCCGCCGCCAAAACCTTAAACAGCGTTGGGTAAATATCCAGAACACCCGCAATATCGTTAGTGTTTATTCTCTGCAAAATATCGGAAATGCCGCTTATCATCGCAAAACAACAGCAAATCCATGCCAGCAGCATTAACAGATCGGCAGTTTTCTTTTTGTAATAAAAAACAGACACCACCGCCAAAATAACAGAAACGGGAACGCAAACTAAAGCAACTACACTCATTTTTTACACACTCCTAAACTATACATTATTTTTTATTTTTCAACTTACACTCATTCTCCAACTTACACTTCTTCCAACAAATCCTCCGCCGCCAAAGCCGCAGCAAAGTATTATTAATATATTACCATAAACGATTGGCTTTTTCAAGTCCGTTATTTTTCACATTTTTCATCAAATTTTTGTTGCCGAATTGGGAAAACCAAACACAGCTCTTTTCATGATTGTCTGTCAAACAATAATTACATTGCCGCCACCCGACAGTTTAAAATCATCGAAGCTTTAAAAATAACCTAAGCTTTAAAAATAACCTAAACCCTAAAATTCTGCATTCCGTTTTCCGTCAGGTTATCAAACTCGATAAATCGCAAAAAAAAGCCAACCCATAAGGGTTGGCTTTTCAAGCATATATTAAATTCGATATTATGAACTTAATTTATCTGCAAATTATTCATGG
>JAHZFN010000112.1 GCA_019421315.1 Peptococcaceae bacterium
GCCGCGGTGTCAGACCCGGTTATTACGCCGATAATAAAGAGGACGCCGTTATCATGTGGCTGAATTTGGAAGATTAATTTTTTTTGTTCGCAGTTTGAATCGAACAGAAAATAAGAATGAAAAAAAATAAGATATAATTATACTAATAAAGAATATTTGCAAATACAAAATCAGAGGTAAGATTTATATGGTAAAAATTTTGGCGATAGAAAGCAGCTGCGATGAAACGGCGGCGGCTGTGGTCGGTGACGGCTACAAGGTATATTCCAATATAATTGCATCTCAAATTCCCGTACACAGGCTGTACGGCGGTGTTGTGCCCGAGATTGCTTCCCGTCATCATCTGGATGCTGTTGTTCCCGTTGTAGATCAAGCCTTGGCTCAGGCGGAGGTGACATTACATGATATTGATGCCGTTGCCGTAACCCAAGGACCGGGATTAATAGGCTCTCTGTTGGTAGGAGTTAATTACGGCAAAGCGCTGGCTTTTGCCGCCAAAAAGCCTTTAATTGCCGTGCATCATCTGGAAGGGCATATGAACGCTGTTTTTTTGGAACACCCGAATTTACAGTTTCCTTTTTTGTCTTTGGTTGTTTCCGGCAGCCACAGCGGCGTTGTCTGCGCCGAGGGTTACGGAAAATATCGCCTTTTGGGGCAGAGCAGAGACGATGCGGCAGGCGAGGCATTTGACAAAATTGCCAGAGCCTTGGGTTTGCCGTATCCCGGCGGACCTTCTATTCAAAAGGCGGCGGCAGAAGGCGAGGTTATTTATGATTTCCCGCAGGCGTTGCTGAACGAAGGCTATGATTTCAGCTTCAGCGGTTTGAAATCGGCAGTGTTGAATTTTCTCAATCAAAAACAAATGAAGGGCGAGCCATATCGCATTGCCGATGTTGCGGCTTCCGCCCAGGCTGCCATAACGGAGGTTTTGGCGGCTAAGGCTGTGCGCGCCGCCAAGGAAGAAAATATGAACACTATGGTTTTGGCGGGCGGGGTTGCTGCCAATTTGCAGCTGCGACAAAAAATCAAAGAGCTTAATCCCAATTTGAATTTGCTTTTTCCGTCATTGGTTTACTGTACGGACAATGCGGCGATGATCGGAGCCGTTGCGTTGCACAAATTCGCCGACGGCGAATTTGCCGATTTTTCTTTGAATGCC
>JAHZFN010000113.1:0-1420 GCA_019421315.1 Peptococcaceae bacterium
GCAGGGCTGGGCAGATAAGCTGCGACAAAGTTCATAACCAAGTCGGCACCGATATTTTTGAAAGCGGAGCCGCAAAGAACGGGGGCCATGGAGCCTTGTTTGATGGCACCTTTCAAACCTACTTTGATTTCGGCATCTGTCAGCTCTTCGCCTTCCAAATATTTCATCATCAAATCGTCATCGCCTTCAGCTGCGGCTTCCATCAATTCAAAGCGAGCTTCTTCAACGGCGTCTGCCATATCTGCGGGAATATCTATTTCTTTAGCCTTACCTTTATCATCGTATTCATAGGCTTTGTTTTCCAAAAGATCAACGATACCTTTGAAGTTTGATTCGGCACCGATAGGCAGCTGAGCGGGAACTACATTAACGTCCAAGACGTCTTTCATGCTTTCAACTGCTTTTGCAAAGTCTGCATTTTCTCTGTCTAATTTATTAACGAAAAATACTTGAGCTTTTTCCTGTTCTTTTGCCAAGGCGCTGATTTGTTCTGTGCTTACGCCAACGCCGGATGTGGCATCAACGGCCATGATGACACTTTCAACAACGGGAACGGCGCTTTCTACTTCACCCAAAAAATCTGTGAAACCGGGAACATCAAGAGCGTTGATTTTGTTTTTGCCCCATTCCAAAGCTGCGAGAGATGTGTTTACGGAAATATTTCTTTTTACTTCTGCGGGACGGAAGTCAGACACCGTGTTGCCGTCTGTAACCTTACCCATTCTGTTAATGGCTCCTGTGGAATAAACCATGGCCTCCAATAATGTAGTTTTACCGGAACCTTGGTGAGATGCAATAGCAACATTGCGGATGTCTGCGGATTTGTAAACTTTCATAATTTATCCCCTCCAATTTGATTTGATTATATTTTATTGATTTATGTAATATATTCCTAAAAACAATCAATATATAGAAATTAGACATATAATTGCAAAATCCTTTAATAATTATATAAAAATTCACACAATTAAGTCATTTTATACGATTTTTTTTAATTATTCGCAAATAAAAAGCAATAGGTGGAATTTATTACGGTTTTTTGCCATATTTTTCTCTATTATATAATAAGAATTATAATTAAAATATTTTAATTATAAGTTGATTATCGGAGGTTTCTTTGAAAAAACGCAGTTTGGCACTTGGAGCCTTAATACTCTTTTTTTGCAATTTTGTGTCCAGGGTTCTGGGGTTTGCCTATAAAATAATACTGGTTAGAATTTTAGGCTCGGAGGGCATAGGCTTGACGGAAATGGTATCCCCCGTGTATGCTTTTGCTTTGGTGGTATCGGGAATGGGCATTCCCCTTGCCATGACACGGCTGATTGCTTCCTCTTTGGGCAGGCGCAGTTTTGCCGATATAAAAAGAATTTGGCAAATCAGTTTTAAAATACTTTGTTTGTCGGGATTGTTTTTTTCTGTG
>JAHZFN010000113.1:1430-3896 GCA_019421315.1 Peptococcaceae bacterium
TTTTCTGTGGTGTTTTATTGCTTTGCCGATGTTATCATCGGCATTTTTGCCATCGACGACTGCATTGTCGCTTGTTTTAAGATTATGATACCGGCAATTTTCATTGTTACAGTCTGTTCCTGTTACAGGGCGTATTTTCAAGCCATCAAGCAAATTGCCGTCATCGGCTATTCCCAGAATTTGGAGCAAATTTGCCGTGTAGGCTTCGGCATAGCCTTAGCTTGGTACTTTATACCCTACAGCTTGGAAAAAGCCGTTACAGCCGTTTCTGCCGCAACTGTTATCGGGGAATTGGCAGGGCTTTTATATATCATGCAGCGTTACCGAATGTATAAACCTGCCCCCGGTTCGACGGCGGTTTTAAGCGACCGTAAGATCATCAAATACCTTTTTACGGTAGGTATGCCCGTTACACTGCAAAGACTGGTTATGTCCTCAGTTTTGGTAGTGCAGTCCGTTTTGATACCGAATTTGCTTTGCGCAGGCGGTTTGGCGGCGGCGGAAGCGACGGCCGCCTACGGCAATTTTTCCGGGGTTGCCATGAGTTTAATTCACCTGCCGGGCATTTTTACCTCCACACTTGCAATGGCGGTTTTGCCTGCCGTGGCGGAAAGCGGCGGGCAGAAAGATTTACTATGCTCAAGAGTTAATCAATCCTTGCAGCTGACGGCATTGATCGGTATTCCTATCTCTGTAATTTTCTATCAGTATGCCTCAGAGCTTTGCGGTTGGCTTTTCAACACGCCCGAAGCGGGCGACATACTGCAAATTTTGGCATTGGGGGCAGTTTTTATTTACGGACAGACCGTTTTAATCGGCATTATGCAAGGCATGGGCAGCGTCCGTTATTTGCTGGGAAATTTGGTGTTTTCGGGCGCTTTGCTGTTGGTTTTGCTGTATCTGCTTGTTCCGCCATACGGCATTTTGGGTGCAGCCTGGGGGATTGTGGGCTTTTTCGCCGTCAACTGCCTGTTTAATCTCAAATATCTGTATATTAACTGCCGCCTGCGTTTTGCCGCCAAGCAAATAATTATTAAACCCGTTGCAGCGATAATTATTGCCTGCGCCGCAAAAAAAGCAGTGAACGTTTTGTTCACTGCTCAATATATAATCAATTCGTATGCCGCCTTCTCCGTTGATGTCGGCTTGCTGGTTCTCGTTTATACGGCGGCTCTGTTTTGTTTAAAGGGTATGCCCGATATTATGATCAGATATATAGGTATCGGCAGGCGCCGCTGAAAAATTTTAATATTTGGCAATATCAGCCGTATTGATAACGGAAAGCTCTTGCAGCTGCCTGTAATCCGTCATATCGCCGCAGATGGGCGAAATTGTGATGTAGCCTTGATTTATATAATCAACATCAGAATTTTTGACAGTGCGGCTATCGTCGGGCGAACCGAGAATTTTGTAATAATCCCTGCCCGTTTCATCGGTTAATTTAACGAAAACATTATTGTACATTCTTATACCGATTGTAGTAAAAGTTATTTTGTCAATGCTGTTAAAATATTCGGGTGTATTGATATTGAAATAGCATTTCGGCTGAAAACCTCTGCCGCTCCACCATTTGACGAATTTAGCGGTAAATTCCGCAGTCAATTGAAAGTTATATTTTTCTTTTTCATGCCAGTTATCAGCAGAAACTGCCAGGCTGGGAATGCCCATGAAATGCCCCTCAAAGCCTGCGGCAACAGTGCCCGAATAATAAACGTCGGTTCCTAAATTAGGTCCGTTGTTTATGCCTGAAATCACCAAATCAGGCGGATTATCTTTCAGAAAAACCTCCAACCCCATCTTCATGGCGTCGGCAGGCGTTCCGTCGTCAACATACCACGCTTTGACTGCTCCCTCAACCTCCGTTTCGCCGAAATACAAAGGGATGTTGCAGGATAAGCTGTGGCTGTAAGCGCTCTTTTGGTTTCTGGGCGCCGAAATATAAACGTCGGCAAATTTGCCCAGTTCTTTTGCCAGCAAACGGATACCTTCGGCTTCAATTCCGTCGTCATTGCCGATTAAAACAGTTAATTTTTCTTTCATATTATAATGTACTCCAATATACTCCGCTTTTCGAGAATTTTTTATAAAATGTTTTTATCACGTTTCAAAACGGTTATTTAATTGTGCCAAAATTTTCTGTCGGCCAATAAATCATAAACGCCTTGCCTTTCACGTTGACGATAGGTACAAAAGGATTGCTCCAGGCGTGAGAATCAAAGCTCAGATTGCGGTTGTCACCCATGACAAAAATGCTGTCTTCGGGAACTGTAATGGGACCGTATTCATAATCCATATTATCGGAAATATAATCCTCCTGCACAGCTTCCCCGTTTCTGTAAAGCATTCCGTCTTTAACTTCGATAGTGTCGCCCGGCAGACCGATTACACGCTTCAGCATATCATCGTCAATTTCGGCTTCCTGTTTGGTTTGTTCCGTCGGTTCAAAGATAATAATATCGCCGAACT
>JAHZFN010000113.1:3906-4772 GCA_019421315.1 Peptococcaceae bacterium
TATCATTAAAGCGATAAGTAAATTTGTTCACCGAAATTCTGCTGTTTTCCGGTACCGTGGGGTACATGGAGGATGTGGGAATAATGCGGTTATCCACAACAAAGGTTTTGATAACAACAGCCAAAATAAAGGCAAGAATGACGATAACTGCAACGTCTTTGACAAATAATAAGAATTTTTTCATTTTAATATAGTATCTCCTGTTCACAACTATAAATTTTTATAAAAATTTGCTCTACACTATATTTTAGTCTTTTATAGGCTGCAAGTCAAGATAAATAGAAGTTAATAAACAAAGTTGTTTGAATAATTTTGAACAAATATAATATAAATTATTAGAAGCTTTGATTTGGAGGTTTATTATGAAAAAAAGTAAATCCCAAGACGGCAGTATAAAAAACAGCGGTTCGGTTAAAGCCGTCCTTTACGGTTTGGGTGGTTTTGCGGCTGTCGTTTTGGTGTTGACCGCCATACTGGCCGTTTTGAATATGTACACTGAAATCAGCGGCGGCACAACGCATATTTTATACATAACAATTCTGTTAGCAGCGTCATTGATAGGTGGGTTTTCCACCGGCAGAAAATGCAGCCGCAAGGGTCTTATGCACGGCTTTGTTTTAGGCGTGGTGATCTGGCTTTTGATTTTGCTGTATACTGTCGCAACAGGTGATATATCGCCCTATGAAGCGGTAATCAAATTCCTGGTTATAACCGTTGCCGCATCATTGGGCGGCGTAATCGGCATCAAATAGCAGTCGAAATTTGTTAAGCCTCTGCCTGTTTTATTGAATTATTCTTATATTGTTAAACAAAAAAAAGACCGATTGTTTTCAATCGGTCTTTTTCGCAAGATCATAAGATCATTT
>JAHZFN010000114.1 GCA_019421315.1 Peptococcaceae bacterium
TCTTTTTCGAGTCGACCTCGCCCTTGGAAAGCAAGACAACCGTCTCCACATGATAGCTCTGCGGGAAAAAGTCGATGGGTTGGACGGACTGCACTTCGTATTTTTCAGTCAGAACTGCCAAATCCCTGCCCAGAGTGGACGGGTTGCAGGAAACATAAATTACATATTCCGCTGCAAAATCCAAAATTCCTTGCAGCAAAGCGGGATGACAGCCTTTGCGGGGCGGGTCGATGATAACCAGCCTTGCGGCGGCAGCGGGGCGGCTGCGGCTGACCTCGTCAAAAAGTTCCTCCGCCTTGCCGCAGTAACAGCGGACATTTTTCAGATTGTTAAGACGGCAGTTCTTTTCGGCATCGCTAACCGCCTGCGGCACAATCTCAATGCAGTCCACGCTTTCGGCGGCACCCGCCAAAGCCAAACCGACGGTGCCGATACCGGAATAGGCGTCGATAATCTGCAAATTCTCTTTTTTCTCAATCACATTGTTAATCAAATCCTTAATGTAAAGCAGCATTTTTTCCGCCTGCTTGGGGCTGACCTGAAAAAAGGAAGCAGGAGAAATTTCATACAAAGTACCTGCCAGATTTTCCGTAATCACCGTATCACGGCTCAAAATCGTCAGGTTGGTATAAAGGGGATTCGGTTCGCCGCTGTCCACCGTATACCCAAAAACCCGCAGGTTGGGATTTGCCGCACGCAGTTCGCCGTAAAGCTTTTCTGCCACTGCCAAAACAGCCTTGGTTTTCTGCCGTTTTTTAATAAAAAATATCAACATCAGCTCTTTGTTAAAGGCAGTGGTTTTCACCATAATGCGGTCGGTTGCCGCCGCCAAATTCTCATAACCATCGTTCAGCAAATTTTCTAAAAGTGAAAGCAAACGGTTGACCTGTTCGGGGAACAGCAAAATACAGCGGTAATCGGTTACACTGTGGCTGCCCTCCGCCATAAACCCCAAATTATACCGCACACCGTTATGATTCAGGCGAAAAATCCCCTTACCCCGATACGCCAAAGGCACATCCTTGCCCATTACGGGTTTAATCTTTTCGACAATATCGGGAAGACTGCCGATACGCTCCAAGGCGTTTTTGACAATTTCCGCCTTGATTGATTTTTGCTCTGCATAATCGGCGTGCTGCAAAGCACAGCCGCCGCAGCTTGCCGCCGCAGGGCAAATTTCGTCGTTTCTGCCCGGTGAAGCCTTGATGATTTTAACAACTTCACCTGTCAAAACGCCTTGTTTTTTGCCGACAATTTTAATCTGCAAAACCTCGCCTTTCAAGGCTTTCGGCACAAAAACCACTCTGCCGTCATGCCGAGTGACCCCCTGTCCGCGGTGGGTATAGCCCGTTATTTCTCCGATAAACTCCAAGCCTGCCTGCCCCTGCGGACGATTTATTGAAATTTTTGTATTTTTTTTCGTCATATCCTTGTCAACCGTCTTTTCTCTATTGTAAAATATTGTAGTAAAAGCTATTTACTATTATTATCTACTATTATAATGTATAATGCAAATTAAGGCAACTCGCAAAGGTTTTCCCGCAAAATGCGGAATTTTGCACAAAATTTTTAATAAAAAGAACCAAAAAGCAAAAAGAAATATAGAGGAGGCGGCACCATGTCAAAAAAAATCACCAAAACCAACGCCATGCGAGCCTTGGATAAATTAAAACTGAATTACGAATGTACGGAATACGAAGCCGGAGACGGCAAAATCGACGGCGTCAGCGTGGCGGAAAAAATCGGCAAGCTGAAAGACGAGGTTTTCAAAACGCTGGTTACCAAAGCCCCAAGCGGCAATTATTACATCTTCATCGTACCCGTTGACCACGAGCTGAATTTGAAAAAATGCGCCAAGGCCTGCGGTGAAAAATCCGTGGAAATGATCGCCGTCAAAGACATCACAAAGGTTACGGGCTATATCCGAGGCGGCTGTTCGCCCCTGGCAATGAAAAAGCAATACCCGACTTTTCTGCACAAAAGCGCCGAAGCTCTGCCTGCCGTAACCTTCAGCGGCGGCAAAATCGGCATCCAGATCACAATGAACCCCGACGACCTGCTGAAAGCCTGCGGCGGCGTTTACGCCGAATTGACGGACGAATAGTCCGTAAACGGCAGTGTATACCGTATATCTGCAAACATTTGCAAATAATTGTTGATTATATTTGCCGAAATATGTTATAATAATGCCGTATTTTTTATTTGAGGGCATTACAAAATTTTTATAAAAAGTATTATAAATTTTCGGCGTTTCGGCGGACTTTTTCCCCAAACGCTGTTTGGAGGATATAAATTATGGCAGAAAAAAAATTACCTTGCAGTGAAGAAAAATTGAGAGAAATTGTTGCCCAATACGGCACGCCTTTCCATATTTACGACGAAAAAGGAATCAGAGAAAACGCCCGCGCCTTAAATGCGGCCTTTGCCTGGGCGCCCAAATTCCGTGAGCATTACGCCGTCAAAGCATTGCCCAACCCCTACATCATGGAAATCATGAAAGAGGAAGGCTGCGGCGCCGACTGCAGTTCTTATGCGGAATTGCTGATTTCCGAAGCTGCAGGTATGCAGGGCGAAGAAATCTGTTTCACCAGCAACGACACCCCGGCCGAAGAATTCGTTTACGCCAAAAAGCTGGGCGCCATCATCAACCTGGACGATATTACCCATGTGGATTTTGTGGAAAAAAACGCAGGTCTGCCGGATTTGATTTCCGCCCGCTACAACCCCGGTCCGCTGCGTGAGGGCGGCAACACTATCATCGGCAACCCCGAAGATTCCAAATACGGCATGACCAAAGACCAGATTTTCCAAGCCTTTGCTCAATGCAAAGCAAAAGGCGTAACCCGTTTCGGTCTGCACACCATGGTTGTTTCCAACGAAAACAATGTGGAATTTTTGATAGGCACCGCCACCATGATGTTTGAACTGGCGGTTGAAGTCAAAGAAAAGCTGAACATCGCCGTTGAATTTATCAATTTGGGCGGCGGCATCGGCTTGCAGTATCTGCCCGAAGGCGAAGAAATCGACTACAACGTTTTGGGCGAAGGTATCCGCAAGGAATACCAAAGAATTTTGGTTCCCGCAGGTCTGGACAAGGTTATGCTCTCCATGGAAAGCGGCCGCCGCATGACGGGACCTTACGGCTGGCTGGTTTCTACTGCCATCCACAAAAAAGAAATCTACAAAAACTACATCGGTCTGGACTCCTGCATGGCAAACTTAATGCGCCCCGCTTTGTACGGTTCTTACCACCACATGACGATTTTGGGTAAAGACAACCTGCCCAAAGACCATGTTTACGATGTTACGGGCTCTCTCTGCGAAAACAACGACAAATTTGCCATTGACCGCAAGCTCCCCAAAATCGACATCGGTGACATTGTGGTTATCCACGATACAGGCGCTCACGGCTCCGCCATGGGCTTCAACTACAACGGCAAGCTGCGCTGTCAGGAACTGCTTCTGAAAGAAGACGGTAGTGTGCAGGTTATCCGCCGCAGCGAAACCATCGCCGATTTGTTCGCAACCATCGACTACCCCGGTTTGAAAACCGAATAATACAGCCAAGCCTCAACAAGCAAAAAATCCGAAATCCAAGCGGCGGCGCCAAAACCGCCGCTTATTTTATGCCGTTTTGCAAAAAAACAAAAAAGCCGACAAAAAAACCTCTTGTTCCCCCAAATTACGGAAACAAGAGGTTTAATATTTATCTTAAAATATATTTGCTCAGTCGATTTTGGCAAGAGCCTGCTCAACGTCGGCTTTGATATCTTCGATGTTTTCCAAACCGACGGAAAGGCGAATCATGCCGCCGTCAATGCCTGCCGCTACCAGCTGTTCGTCGGTCAGCTGTCTGTGGGTTGCGGAGGCGGGGTGCAAAACGCAGGTGCGGATATCCGCCACATGAACCACGTTGGAAGCCAACTGCAAGCTGTCCATAAATTTAACGGCATAGTCGCGGCCGCCTTTGATGGAGAAAGAAATTACGCCGCTGGTGCCTTTCGGCAGATATTTTTTTGCCAATTCATGATACTTGTTGTCGGGCAGACCGGGATAATTAACAGACTGCACCTTGTCGGATTTTTGCAGAAATTCCGCCATAGCCAAACCGTTTTGGCAATACTGCGGCATTCTGACAGGCAGTGTTTCCAAACCCAAATTCAAAAGAAAAGCGGAATGAGCCGCAGGGTAACAGCCGAAATCACGCATCAGCTGCATTCTGGCTTTGATAATATATGCCATGGGACCGAATTCCTTGGTGTAAACAACACCGTGATAGCTTTCGTCGGGTTCGGTGAATTCGGGGAATTTACCGCTTGCCGCCCAGTCAAAATGACCGCCGTCAACGATAACGCCGCCGCCCTGCACTGCGTGACCGTCCATATATTTGGTGGTGGAATGAACCACAATATCAGCGCCGAATTCGATAGGCCGGC
>JAHZFN010000115.1 GCA_019421315.1 Peptococcaceae bacterium
GAACTGGGGGTAAAGGTTTTGCAGACCTCTGCCTTACCACTTGGCTATGGCGCCTTAGCAATGATTATTCTATCACAACAAAAGTAAAAAATCAATAGCAAATTTGATATTTTTTGGATTTTTTTTAATTTTATTGAATTATTTTTTATATTTATAATTTTTTTACGGAAATCAAGTTTTGTTTCAAGGCAAATCCACACCGCAAACCTCGCTGTAACAAAGTTTGCCTTGTATTCTTTCGGATTTCATCAAGCTGACCCTCGTTATTACCGCTTTTAACGGCAGCAACGTCTTTTTAAAAGAATTCATATCAAAATCACTGTCCGTTATCACCTGCCTGCCCAATGTCAGATGCGGCTTAAAAGGACGATCATCCAAAACGAAGCCTTTGGCACGCAAAGCCGCCGTAACCTGGCGGTAAACCGACAGCAAACGCTCATTGGATTTGACGCCCCGCCAATACAAATCACCGCCGCGGCGGCGGAAACAGCCGAACCCCGCAATCTCCAAAGCAAAGCTTTGTTCCCGTACCGTCTGCAAAGCGGCTTTTGCCTCGTTAATTTTCGGCGTTTCACCGATAAAAGCGATTGTTAAATGAAGATTATCTTTTTTGGTGAAATTGCCCTCCAAAGAATATTTTTGCAGGCTGTCAATATCCGCCAGCAGAGCATTTTTTATATTTTCGTCAAAATTCAAAGCAACAAACAAACGCATAGCAATCCGCCTTTCCAAAAAAACAAATACAGAAATATACAGTATGATTTTGCAATCAAAGCATTTCATAGCAAACAAATATTTTATAATTAATTTATCCTTAATTTATTAACATTTCATTTCTAACATTTTATTTCGGTAATACAAAATTAAACAAAATTAATATATAAATAAATTAATATATAATTAATAATAATCGGCTAAAATTTAATTCTACTAACTAATATATTATTATTTTTTAATATATTTATATATTTATCTATATATTTATCTATATATTTATCTATATATTTATCATTTATTTATGTATTTTATTATATCATATTATGATTACGCATTGCCACACAAAGTTCTTCCCGGGCAATATTTTTGTTTTTATTGCGGTAAATTAACTCCGCAAAATAATTTTTTGTAAATTATGTTACAAAACCTTAAAAAATTGTCAAATACGGCAAAAAATATTGACATTGCAACGGAAAAATAAGATAATGATAAGATAATGATAAGATAACAACAATTAAAGCAATACGTAACAATTTATCTGCAAAGTGCGAATAAAAACAGCTTTTGTTGATTGCAGTTTAATAAAGAAAACATAAAATCAATAATACAAAACAATAAAATCAATTAGGTTTAGGTGATAGTTTTGCACAAAACAATAAAGCAATCTTTTCATGGCTTAATAAAAATTATTGTCAACGCTTTCAGAATTTTTTGGTCCGACGTTAAGGGCGGCATAAAAAACCCACTGATGATGATTATTCTTGCGGGTTTGGTTATTTTGCCCTCGTTATACGCCTGGGTTAATATTCTGGCGTCAACCGACCCATACAGCCCGGAGGCAACAGGCGGCATACGGTTTGCCGTTGCCAACATGGACGAAGGCGGCAGTCTTTTTGACAAAGAGATGGATCTGGGCAGCCAAATAGTTGATAATCTGAAAGAAAACGACAAAATGGGCTGGACCTTCTACGAAACCAGAGAACAGGCCGTGCAGTCGGTTATTCAAGGCGAATCCTACGCCGCCGTTGTCATTCCTGAAAACTTTTCCGCCAATGTATGCACCATGTTCGACAATCCCGTTAAGCCGAATTTGGAATACTATGTTAATATGAAAACTAATGCCATTGCCCCCAAGATGACCAATTCGGCGGTTCAAACACTGCAAAAAACCATCAAGGAGCAAATTATCGGCGAGGTTGTAAAAACCCTTTATGATGCGCTGAATATTGTCGGCGGCGAACTGGACGAAAACTCCGACAAAATCCGCAAAGGCTTGAATATGCTTTATGACTCCGAGGACATCATAACGGAAATTCCCGGCAAGGTTTCGGGACTGCGCGACCAGGCGCAGGATGCACTGGATGAAATTCAAGACAAAAAAAGCCAGGCAAACGAGCTGATAAGTCTTTTGGAAAATGCCCAAGACTTAATTGTCAACCTGACGGCGGACATAACGGAGCTTGACAAAAAGCTGACTGAATATGAACCCCGCATTTTGCAGGCGTTAAAAGATGTGGGTGCAATTTCCGACGAAATTAACGACATAAGCCAAAATATTTTAAACATACACAACAAAATTGACAATGTCTTAAATAAATTTGAAAAGCTTTCCAATCTTATCCATTCTCTGGAGGAAGCGCTGTTGAACGGCAACAGCATTAACGGTATCTTAAAGGACATCCGCAATGCAACATCGGAAATCTCCGATTTACTGAGCGATTTGCGTACCGATTTGGACGATGAGCTTTTCCCCAAGCTTCACCAATATTTGGACGATACATACGACATTTCCTTTGACGCTTTGGCAAAAATCAACGACGGTCTGGACGAGATCGACGCTGTCATGGATTTGATAGACAAGGCTGTCAACAAAGGCAACGAGGCATTGGGGCATGTTGACGATTTTTTGACGGAATATCCCAAATACGAAGAAAAGCTTTTGGATATTATCCATAAAGTAAAGAAGCTGGACGAAAACATTGATATAAACACGGTTATCGACCTTTTGACAGCAAATTCCGATGATGAAAGCAATTTCTTCTCCAGTCCCGTAACCGTCACGGAAAAGGATTTTTACCCGACGGCAACCTACGGCGCCGCCATGACGCCTTTCTATACAACGCTTTGCCTTTGGGTAGGCGCCGTAATTCTTTGCGCCCTTTTAACAACGGAAGCCAAGAACGCCCGTTTCCCCTTCACAAGACGTCAGGAATACTTCGGCAAATGGCTGCTGTTTGTGGTTCTCGGCTTACTGCAAGGTTTAATAGTTGCTTTGGGAGATATATATCTTCTGAATATATCCGTTCTGCACCCTGTGCTGTTCGTTTTAACAATAATGTATTTAAGCCTGCTTTTCGTTACGATAGTTTATACATTGGTGTTCCAGTTCGGCAATGTCGGCAAAGCTATCGCCGTTATTCTTTTGGTTTTGCAGATTGCAGGCTCCGGCGGCACCTTCCCCATCGAATGTACGCCGCAGTTTTTCCAAAATATCTATGCCGTTCTGCCCTTTACCTACGGCATCAACGCCATGCGCGAGACGGTTGCGGGAATTTACTACCCCAACTTTATTCACGATTTTAAAATACTGAACATTTATTTGACGGCATTTTTGGTTTTCGGCTTAATCTCCAAGCATTGGATCAAAAAAATAACCATCGGCGCCCAAAAGAAAATGTCCGAATCGGGCTTGACGGAATAAAAATATTCTAAATATCAAAAACCAAAAGGTCAGCTGCCCCAAAAAGCAGCTGACCTTTAATTTTATGTATTATAATTTATTTGTTTAATCATTGATTTTAATCATTGATAAAGTCAATAATTTGCCGATTGACAACATCCGGCTGTCTGTAAAAAATAAAATGATCGGAATCCTTGATGAACGCAATTTGCGAATTGGGAAAGCTGTCCTTAATCAGCAAAGTATGCCGCGGTTTAATCATATCTCTGTCGCCCGCCATAACCAAAACGGGAGTTTGAATATGTTTAAAATACGACGAACGAAATCTTGGCTGACGCACCATAAGGCTCATGATTTTGCGGTTTTTACGGCGTCCTGCCACAAAAACGCTCATAATGCACATCAAAAGCCAGCCCATAACCGTAAGCAAATGATAAGAAAGCTTCATGCCGTTGGGATAGAAATTTGCCCCCGCAACAATCAGTTTTTCAATACATTCGGGATGACGGCGCAGCAAAGACAAGGCAATATTGCCGCCGTCGCTGAAACCGACAACATAAGCTTTGTCTATATTCAAATATTGCAAAACGCCGTAAACGTCGTCCGCCATTTTTTCTATTGTCAGCTTTTCCCTATAGTTAAAACCGGAATGACCGTGTCCACGGCTGTCTATCAGCAAAACTTGATAGCCTTCTTTGACTATAGGCTCAATTTGACGGCGAAAAATTTGCCAGTTTTCGCCGTTGCCGTGCAGAAAAACCACCGTTTTTCTGCCGCTGCCGTAAACCCGAAAATAAATGGGCACGTCCAGCTCAGCAAAGCCTTCTTTAACAGGTTTCATAATCTATTCTCATACCCCTAGTTTTTTAATTATTTCAGTTCGGAACGACAAATTTTGTTTGTCCCGACGGCAAAAATGCCCTTACTTGCAGTAAACAGCTTTTATCAAATATCTGCCCAGAAAAACGCCGCCCAAGCACAAAACAACGCTCAATATGCCGTACAAAAAAGCGATACCGTGCCTGCCGCTGTCCATCAGACTGAACATTTCCAAAGAAAACGTGGAAAACGTTGTGAAGCCGCCGCAAAAACCCACTTTGGCAAAAAGCATTGCTCTATCGCCCATGTTTAGGTTTTTCCAAAGTTCATGGTCAACAAAAGCCGAAAGCAAACCGATGACAAAGGCTCCCAAAAAGTTAATCGCCAAAGTTGCAACAGGCAGCCCCAAAAATTTTGGAACAGGCAAAAGACCGCATAAATAACGGCAGACTGCACCCAGTCCGCCGCCCAATGCAACGCTGATAATATCCAAAAACATTTTTTCAACACCTTAATTCCGACAATTTTGCACAACAAGCAACGCCGTTAAAATTACTTAAAAAGAATTTAACAGCATTTTTGCCAAAAGCAATTCCAAACAAACTAATATATATTCTTCACATATATTTTTTGCCGTTCAGGCGTTCTTCCCGTTCTTTTTCGTTGTTGCGCTTTTTTACACTGGCGCAGGAACCGATTACAGCTCCCAAAACCATACCGGTAAGAGTATAGCGCGGCATTGTGCCCATGCTCAAATCCAGTACCCAGCCGATAAACATAAAAAGCAAAAAGAACGACGTTGTATAATTTTTTTTGAAAGCCTCAACAAAATATTCTTTTAAAGATTTTTTTTCGGATTTTTTCTCTTGACTTTCTTGCTTTTGAGAATTATTTTTTATTAATTTTGCCATAATTCTTCACCCTAACATATATTGATATTTTTATTATAGCATATTTTTCGATAAAAAAGAAGAGCAGCTGTTTTTTTTGTTGATTTAGCTACAAATAAATATAAAACAACAAAATATAACGCCCGATTACAGCAATCGAGCGTTATATTTTTATAATGAAAAAAACAGAATGACGCAAATACGCCAAAATCATTTTAATTTAATTATTTTAATTTAACTAAACCTTCCGTCGGTGTTATACCCGGAATTCTGCCTCGTTTGGCAACGGGTTTGCCGTCAACCTCTTTGATGTCCATTGTCATATCCAAAGCGCCTGCGCCGCTGATATAGCTGCCGACACCGAAAGAATCGGCGCCTGCCTCTGCCAGCACAGCAACTCTTTCCGGAGTTAAGCCGCCGGAAACAACGATTTTAACATCTTGGCGTCCTGCCAAATCCAAACGGGCTCTGGTTTCTTTTACCAAACCGACTGTAACGCCGCCGCGTTCGGACGGAGTATCCAAACGAATACCCTCCAGTTTATCTCCCATGGCGTCAGCCACTGCCAACGCTTCTTCGATTTCATCTTTGAAAGTATCAACCAAAATAATTCTTGCGGCGTCCTCAGGCATAAGCTCGTCATAAGCCAAAGCGCCGACAACCGTATTTCCCGCAACCAAAAACATAGCATGGGGCGTTGTGCCTGCCGGCTCCAAACCGCAGAGCTTAGCACCCAAAATACAGCTGGAGGAATCTATACCGCCGACAATGGCGGCTCTTTCCATAACGGGAGCCACTGCGGGGTGCAGATGTCTGGCTCCGAAAACGCTCATTGCTTTATCGGGGCTGGCAGACTTGATTTTATTGGCGGCAGTTGCCCAGCCGGAGCTGGATGCCAAAATTCCCAAAAGCGCCGTTTCGTAAATGCCGAATTCGCTGTATTTGCCTTTAATGCGAACCATAACGTCTTTCGGTTCCATATGACTGCCTTCGGGTTTTGCCCAAACTTCAACGTCCTTGTCCTGCAAAAGCCCCATCATTTCATTGACGCCTGCGAACATACCGCTTTTTCTGGAGAAAATTTCCGCCACAACAACAGAATCCGCCTTGCCCAAATGCCTCAGAATTTCCTGCGCCTTAACAAAATAAATATCCGTTGTGGCGCCGCTCAAAATTTCTTCGTGGGTTGCCGAATAAAGGCGGCGGTCTTCTGCCACCTTAAAAGCGGAAACCTTTTCCACACTGTCCAACCATTGTAAATCTTGCTTAACCATTTTCCAATAATCCTCCCCGATTATCTAAAGCCGGCAAAACGAACATCATCGCCGTATAAATTTATATAATTTTCATAACAATTCATAACCTTTTTGGTGTAGGTTCTGGTTTCGGCAAAAGGAATACTGCCAATATCCTCTTCCGTGCCGTCCCAGACACCGCCCGAAACCCATTTGTCAACATTGCCGTGTCCGCCGGTATACGAAGCAACAGCCTCCACAACTTTGCCGCCCCAATGTTCCAGCAAAGTGGAAAGGTACAAACACCCCATTCTAATGTTGTAATCTGCGTCATAAAGCATTGCTTCGTCATATTCAATGCCGTTTTTTTCCGCCAGCCAAGAAGCCGTGTCGGGCATAAGCTGCATTAAACCTTTGGCTCCCACTGCACTTTCGGCATTGGGATCAAAATTGCTTTCGCTTTTCACCATGGCGCAGACCAAAAGGGGGTCTATATCGTATTGGTCGGCCTCCTCAACTATCGTTTCGCTGTATTCGATCGGGTAAAGCCAAACGGGAACGATATTATATAGGTACGCCATTAAACATAATAATAACATTAAAAGCAGTACTTTTACAAGCCTTCTGCGGATTTTTCTTGTTTTTTTCCTTGTTTTTTTTACTTTTTTTGTCAAAATATATCTCCTAACAAATCTTTGGCGGAATATTTGGGATTTACCGCTTATTCCGCAATAATTATCGGCAGCGGAAAAGCGCAAAAAAATACATAAAACCGATATGCCGATTTATTTACGCTGTTCAAAATACGAGCGTTACTATTCCAAAACAATCGTCAAAGCTGTTTTGATTATAAATTATCATTATTACAAATTATATTATAAATTATCATTATAAACTTTTTATAAACCGAAATTCAAAACAGAAAATTTACTTATTGCAAATCTGCTTATTGACATTTTGCTTATTAATTATAATTTTTAGAAGCATTTTATTTTTCTCGGTTTTGCCGTATCTTATTTACGCCTTGGTATTTTTTTCAGCCGATTATTAACTGATACACTATCACTTATTAAATTTTAATAATTTACTGCCGCATTTATGACATAATTATAACAAACGGCGGCAATTCAGTAAAGAAAAACCGGGGGCATCGGGGCAAGTATACAATAAACAGCAACTTCATATCCCGACGCCGCAAGCTATTATTCGGAAGCAGAATTATGCAGATTTTCGGCAAACTCGGCAACATTTTGCCACAAATCCGCCAAACTGCCGTTGTTGTATATGACGTATTGAGAAAGCTCTCTTTTTTTTGTCTGGGGCATTTGGCTGTTCATGCGGTCCTTGACTTTTTCTTCTGTCAAACCGTCCCTTGCCGTTACTCTTTGCAAGCGAATATCATCATCGGCAAAAACCAAAACAACGCTGTCAGCCAAAGCTTCCATACCTGCCTCAAAAAGCACTGCTGCTTCCAAAATAATATTCTGTTCGGGATTTTGCTCTTTCACCTCGGCAATCTGCCTGATGATTTCCGCATTGATAG
>JAHZFN010000116.1:0-13747 GCA_019421315.1 Peptococcaceae bacterium
TTTGTTATCTGAGCGGCAAAAATTGATTTTCATACAATATGATAGTTTTGTCTTTGTTTTTATTTTAGTAGCAAAGACAAACTAATAAACAATATGCTAAACTATAATTTAACTCAGCACGAAAATCGCCAAGCACCCAGATAACAAAAACGAATGCGCATTATCAGTTTTCGCCGAGTTAAGATAGCGGACAGACCACTCTCCGAAGTTTAACAAGATGAAGTCGTGAAAAAACTTGTGTTGAGGGCGGTTTTCTGATAAAATGGTAAAGTGCTGTTCATAATAAAGATGTAAACAAGAAAAAGGAAGCAAAAAAGCGAAAAGGCAGAAAAAACGAAAGAAAAGAGGGCTTGCCCGTGTTCGGTTATGTAATGGCGAACCAAGACGGTTTGTCAGCAGAAGCAAAAGAGCGTTATCATGCCGCTTACTGCGGACTTTGCCACGCTTTGGGCAAAAGACACGGACAAAAGAGCCGTCTGACACTGACTTACGATTTGGCTTTTTTGGCTGTTTTCCTTTCGGCTTTGTATGAAGAAAAGGGCGTTTTTGCCGAAGGCAGATGTTTTCTGCACCCGTTGAAAAAGCACAGGCTTTTGACAGGCGGCGCCGTTAATTACGCCGCCGATATAAACGTTGCCCTTTCTTATTATAATTTGCTGGATAATTGGCAGGATGACAAGAATTATTTTGCAAGGGCAGAGGCAGCTCTTTTGAAAAAGCAGTGCGCCGCTGTGGAAAAGCAATATCCCAAACAATGCCGAGCCATTCGTGAGGCATTGGCGGCTTTGGCAAAAATCGAGCGGGACAACGTTCTGAATCCCGACCTGCCCGCCAACTGCTTCGGCAATTTGATGGCGGAAATTTTCGCCTGGCATGAGGACGGAAACGCCCCAAAGCTGCGGCGTTTCGGGTTTGCCCTGGGCAAATATATTTATCTTTTGGACGCCGTGCTGGATTTGAAAAAGGATATTAAAAACGAAAAGTACAATCCTTTGGTGAATTTTCCGAGGGAAAATTTTCGGGACAGCCTCAGCCTTTTGATGGCGGACTGCACGGCGGCTTTCAACGAATTTTCGGCTCTGCGGGAGGACGAACTGCTGCTGAACATTCTCTATTCCGGCGTTTGGCTGAAATACGAAGCGGCAAACGCCAAAGACGCCAAAACCAAAGAAAAACGGCAAAAAAACAGCAGTAAATAGGCATTATATTATAGTAATTATTATAAAAATATAAATCAGAGGAAAACCGATTTATGCAGGATCCATATAAAGTTTTGGGCATAAGCCCCGACGCCACCGACGAAGAAATAACCAAGGCTTACCGCAAGCTGGTGAAAAAATATCACCCGGACTTAAACCCCGACAATGTGGAGGAAGCCAACCGCAAAATGAGCGAAATCAACGTGGCGTATGAAGAAATCAAGAATATCAAGGCAGGCAAAAGCTCCTACGGACAAGGGGCAGGCAGTTACGGCGGCAACCCCTACGGCAGCAACCCCTACGGCGGCGATCCTTTCGGCGGTTTCGGGGGATTCGGCGGTTTCGGCGGCTACAGCAATTCGTCTCAGGGCGGCAGCTACCAAAGCTCATACAGCGGCAGTTCCGACAGCCGTTTCGACCAAATACGAGTTTTCATCGAAGCGGGCCGTTATCAGGAGGCGTGGAATTTGCTGAACGCCATGACGGAGCATAACGCCGAGTGGTACTATTACAGCGCCTATGTCAATTACAACCTGGGCAACAAGGTTTCCGCCCTCAACCAGGCACGGGTTGCGGTGCAGATGGAGCCGAACAATTTTGAATACCGTCGGCTGCTGCTGCAAATCCAAAGCGAAATCAACGGCTACCAAGCCAACCAAGGCGCTGTCTGCGTTCCCTGCGGCGGCAATTTATGTCTGGGGTATCTTTTCGCCATGATGCTTTGTTCCTGCTGCTGCCCCGGCGGCTGGGGTTTTTACAGATAACAGCATATGCCGTTAAATCCCCGAAAAAGGGCAATTTTATGAAAGGAAGTTGGGTCGATGTACAGATTTAAAGAAATGCTGGTGCGTTTTATGTCCGGCAGATACGGCAACGACAATTTAAACAGATTAATCTTTTGGCTTTATGTAATCATGTTCTTGGTTTATATTTTGACCAAAGCCGCCGTGTTCTACTGGATAGGTCTGGCATTAATCTTTTTGTACCTTTTCCGCACTCTCTCCCGCAACATCTACGGCAGGCAGCTGGAAAATCAAAAATATATAGATGCCACCAAAAACATCCGCTTTTTTTGCAGGCGGCAGAAAAACAGATGGCGGGACCGCAAAACCCACGTTTACAAAAAATGCCCCAACTGCAAAACCTTTCTGCGTCTGCCCCGCAAGCAAGGCGTTCACGTTGCTGTTTGCCCAAAATGCAAAAAGGAATTTGAAATTAAGGTTCGCTGATTTTATCAAGTTTGCCATTAGCTTTGAATAATTAATTATTTAACGAAAACAAAAACGACGGAATTTTCCTCAAAAAAATTTCCGTCGTTATATTTTTTTGTGATTTTTTTATGCAACAAAGCCCCAGATAATTTTGATGAAAAAGATTGTCAAAACAACCAAAATGAGGGGTTTGGCAAAGGAAGCGCCTTTGGCAAAAAAGCAGCGGCTGCCCAGGTAATTCCCCGCCATATTGCAAACGCCCGCCACCAAACCCAACGGAATAAGCACTGCACCGTTTACCAAAAAAACAGCCAAAGCTGTGATATTGGTGGTCAGGTTGATGGCCTTGGTGGCGCCTGCCGCATCCTGCAATGTCAAATGCGCCAATCCCGTGAAAAGCAGCATCAAAAAGGTACCTGTTCCCGGTCCGTAAAGTCCGTCATAAACGCCGACAATCAGAGAGATAACAACGCAAAGGGCGATTGTCATCTTGAGGCTGTAACCGTCGCCGCTATCGCTGCGTTCCAGACTTTTGGTACGGAAAACGTAAAAGGCGATGAACGGCAAAACCACCATCATCATAATCTTCAGCACGTTTTCATCCAGAAAAAGGCTTATTTTGGCGCCCAGCCACGAACCGACCAACGCCCCGACGATTGCGGGCAGGCAAACCCTCCATTTAACAAAGCCCGCCTTGATATATTGGATTGTGGCAACCGTGGTACCCATGGAGGAGCTTAGCTTATTGGTGGCGATGGCATGATGGGGCGAAAGTCCCGCCAGCATATACGCCGGCAAAGAAATCAAGCCGCCGCCCCCCGCCACGGCATCCACAAAGCCTGCCAAAAACAACAAAGGACAAATTATAACAAATGTCAACATTTTTTAACGACCTCTCTATTTGTTATTCTTCGTATTTACACCCACTAAAATATGCCAACTCGGCAAAACATTTTAAAGTTTTTTATCGACCTCTCTACTCTTTATTCTTCGCATTTAAGTCGCTGAACGCTTGGTAACTCGGCGAAGGCTGCCGATACTTTTATTTTAACGACCTCTCTATTTGTTATTCTTCGTATTTACACCCACTAAAATATGCCAACTCGGCAAAATATTTTAAAGTTTTTTATCGACCTCTCTATTTGTTAATCTCCGTCTTTAAGTCAGCTAACGCTTGATAATAGCTAACCGGCAAGCAATGTCGTTTTATTCGTCTTTGGGTAAAATTTCAATTTCCACATGAGAATTGGGAACGTAATCGTTAAGAGTGCTTAAAATCGCCATATTTGTCTGCCGCAGAATGTTTTGGCAGAACTGCACCAATGTCAGCCGGTGTCCGTTGATTTTCACAATAACGTCGGGATTATCCACAGGACAGTCGGCAAGGGTGGCTTTGCCTGCAATAATATCCGCCAGCATGGCTCGGCAGTCGGGGGCGTCGCACGCCACACAGCAGGAATTGCCGAAAACAAAGGGCATTTTGGCGGGAGCATGCTTTTCGATATAATCCACCATTTGAACGGTATCGGCAAAATCCGTCGTACAGGCAAAGGTCAGCTCGTCCTTTTTGCCGTCAATGCTCAGCTTCGGAATCATATCCACATCATATGCCAAAATTGCATAATCCTCCGTTATATAGGAAAGAGCTTTTTCCAAATCCACCTTTTGGTTGATTTCCATCGTGTTGCCGCGGAAAATTCTATCCGCCTTTTGTTCCGTTTCGGTGCCGTCGCTCAAAACCAGAGCCACAGTTTGATGACGGCGTTTTAACTCTTCGGCAATTTTTTCGGCGACTGCGGTTCTTTCTGTCTGAACGCCGCCTGCAACTGCAAACAATTTCATTGATTTTTGCCTCCTTATTATTTCTTTATTTATGCATACACAATCCAATACTATAATCCAACCCGGCACGCACCCAAATAAGTACCCAATGCGGCAAAAGAATGCGCACCAACAGACTTATCTGAGCTAAAATAGCGGTTAGACCTCTGTCCGAAGTTTAACAAGATGAAGCCGTCAAAATAAACAAGTCATTCGGAGCTTTTGCCATCACTTCGTCAAAGGTTCGGGGAACGTCGGGCTTGGTTGTTACGGTTACGGTGCGGGTGGGGTCGGTCCAGACAACGCAGACCTCGCGGGACAAAGTGAAAATAAAGCGGCAGGGGTTGGAAAGCCTGGCTCGGCAAAGCCCCTGCAAATTGTCGGCAAGGCAGGCGCCGCCTTTGACATTCAAGACGGTGCTGTCATCGCTCGTTTTGATGCCCAAAGCCTCAACCGCCAAAATCATTTTTATTGCCAAAGCCATACCGAAGCATTTGTCCTGATGGTAGTTGATTGCCAATTCCAAAAGGGCGATTTCTCGCTGTTCGGGGTTGGTGTGGCGGATGTCGGGCATGGTGGGCGAAAGAATTATATCGTGTTCGTAATACGGCTTGATGTCGATAACGGGCGTGCCGTTGAAGGCGTCCAGCTTGTCCACATGAACCACATTGCCCTCAATTTTTATCAAGCGCACCAAAGTCAAGCCCAAAGGATTGGGGTGGTTGGGTGTGCGCAAGGCCAGCGTTCCGAAAAGCCCCAGGGAATGGTCAACCCGCCGCGGCTTAACCTGCAATTCTTCCTTGTCCTTGGGGTTGTAAAGACAGATAACCCAAATATGGGAATTATATTCCAAGTTCTTTAAAGCGGGGGCGTACTCCGGCTTGATGATGATTTGAGCAGAGCTGTAAAATGGAAAGTGGGGACCGGTTCTGGTTTTTTCGCTTTTGACGGTTCCTATTATTTTTAGTTGCTGCATAAAAAATCTCCTGTTTGTTTTTACATTTTCAACAATTTAATTATATCAATTTCGGAGCAATTTAACAATAGATATTTGCCGCCGAAAACGGCGCACACCATAATAATAATGATATACGGCGATACGGCGAATAAATGTAGGATGAAGATATTACAGCCGCGAAACAATAATTTCTTCGGCAAAAGTCTTGATTAGGCGACTGCTGTGTTATATAATTAATATGTTTTCAGGAAAAAATAAAAACAAAATAAAAATGTAAAAATTATTTTTTTTAATGCCAAATTGTAATGAGCGTAACGCCGAAAAAATTTGCAGCGTGCGTTTATTTTACTGAATTATAATATCTGCAATATCAACGAAAAGAGGACGGAAATTATGAGTTTTATGCAAAAAGCCTTGCACCGTTACACGATGTTTGATCTTTTGGTCATTGCGGTGATGGCTGCTTTGGGAATAGCAATCAAGCCCGTTGTGGCTCCCCTTGGGCATATGATTGCAACGCCTTTGATGATTCCCAGCGGCGCCCTGACGGGCGGTCTTTACATGATGTGGATTGTGGTGGCTTTCGGCATAACGGGAAAATACGGCACAGCCACCTTGGTTGCCGTTGTCCAGGCTTTGCTGGTGCTTTTCACGGGGATTGTCGGCTCCCACGGCATAATGTCGCTGGTCAGCTACACTCTGCCGGGCATTGCCGTTGACGTTGTGCTTTTCATAATCGGACACAGAGTTTGCTGTCTGCCCTGCGCTTTTTTGGCGGGCGCCGTCGCCAACCTGGCGGGAACCTATGCCGTGAACGCCATCTTCTTCAGCCTGCCCTTTTATTTTTTGATTTTGGTTATGGCCATCGCTCTGCTTTCGGGCGGAATCGGCGGCATAATCGCCTGGCAGCTTTTGAAGGTTTTGCGGAAATATCACATTGTGAAAACGATACCCCAAAAAAGAAGCAAGCTTTTCGGCAAAAAAAACACGCCCGCCCCGGTTGAGGCGGCGCAGGAAAACGGGCAGTCTTAATTAATCTTAAATATACATATAAACATAATTCATAATTTACAACAAAACGGGAGGAACAGCAAAATTATGGCAAAGATGAAAAACAGCACCAAGGGAATAATTGCGGTTATTGTGGTTTTGATTGTTATTATTGCCGTTTTTGCGGGAATTAACGCCAAAAACACCAATACATCAGTTTACAGTTTAACAGTAACGGTTGGCGACAATGAAACTGTTTACACAATCTACGATTTAAAAGCCATGGACAACATTGAAACAATGAACAAAACCATCAAATCCGGCAAAGCCGCCGATGAAACGGGAGATTTCACAGGGGTTTCCCTGAGCGCACTCTTACTGCAAAATTTAACGAAGGAGGAGCTTAAAGCCTATTCCGCCGTTGTTGTAACCTCGGGCGACGGTTACGCCACATCTTACAGCGTGGACGAGGTTTTACAGCCGCAGAACGTCATGGTGATTTTTGAAAAAGACGGCGAAGCTCTGGTTCCCTATTCCGACGGCGGCAGCGGTCCCATCCGCATTATAGTCATGAACGACACCTTCGGCACCCGTTCCGCCATGTGGGTAACCGCCATCTCCCTCGAATAGTTTTTACGACTTCATCTTGTTAAGCTCCGCGGGCTAAATCAGCTTATTGTTTACTTGATGAAGTCTTTTTTGTACTCTATGCCGCCTCGCAAAGCAACCAAGTCGGCAAAAGACAAAGTATCAACAGACTTCACCGAGTTGCAGCGGCGTTCTGACCTCTGTCCGAAGTTTAACAACACGACATCGTTAAAAAAGAAAAAAAAGAACTCAATTAAAATTGAGTTCTTTTTGGGACGATATTATAAAAATACACTAATCAAAAATTTAATAATTTATATTAAAAACTAAAAAAATTATTCAAAAAGATATTTATTATAATTTGATAACGTTGGCAGCCTGAGGACCGCGTGCGCCTTCAACTTCGTCGAATTCAACTTCCTGACCTTCGTCCAAGGTTTTGAAGCCGTCGGATTGGATTGCGGAAAAATGAACGAAAACGTCTCCGCCTTCGGCTCTTTCGATGAAACCAAAACCTTTTTCAGCGTTGAACCATTTTACTTTGCCTTTCATGATAGACCTCCTTGCAGTTTATTGCACTCTCATTATAGAACAATTATATACGAATTTCAATAGAAATTTACCGTATATTTTTTTTATTCTTCGACCACTTTTGACAAAACAAAGCATTTTGTTACGTTTTTTTTACCTTTATTTTATACTTTTTATCCAATACAACCCATTGACTAATGGAAAAAATGTGAATTTTTCACCCAAATACATCACTTTTTTATCCATTTTCTCTCAAGCTGTTTCAGCAAATTTCCGCAAAAAAAACAAAATTTTTTTTGACGAAGACCACACGGTGCGCCTATTGACAAAAAATCCCGCAGCAGTTAAAATATATAAGTAATATATGTTAAAATCAAAAGCTACGAACAAGATGAGTACCTTTGGCGGACTGCCACAGAGAGGAAGATGCGCTGAAAACTTCCGCAGACAAAAAAGGGAACATGGCTTGGGAGCTGCTGCGGCGAACACCGTTAAAAAAAATCGGCAAAAGTAACCGCAGACGGCAGGCGCCGTTACCCGCCGAAGATATTGTATCTGCAGAGGCCTTGGGGTTCAACCGAGGCGAAACAGGGTGGTACCGCGAACCTTTCGTCCCTATCGGGGCGCTTTTTTTTGTTTTATTTTTTAAAAATTTTTTGTTAAATTTTTTGTCTGCGGGCAAAATGGTTTATATAAATATATCAAATCTCGATACATAAAATATTTTTTATATACGACTGACAAGGAGGACAAAATGACAGAGCAAAAGAAATTTTATATCACAACCCCCATTTATTACCCCAGCGACAAGCTGCACATCGGCCATGCCTACACCACAGTTGCCGCCGACGCTGTTTCCCGTTTCAAAAAAATGCAGGGCTTTGACACCTATTTTTTGACAGGCACCGACGAGCACGGTCAAAAAATTCAGCGCAAGGCCGCCGAAGCAGGCAAAACGCCTCAGGAATTTGTGGACGAAATTGTGGCGGGCGTCAAAGAGCTTTGGCAGCTGATGAATATCAGCTATGACGATTTTATCCGCACCACCGACAAACGCCACGAAGAGGTTGTGCAAAATCTTTTCCAAAAGGTTTACGACAAAGGCGACATTTACAAATCCGAATATTCCGGCTGGTACTGCACCCCCTGCGAAACCTTTTTCACCGAAAGACAGCTGGGCGAAGGCCACACCTGTCCCGACTGCGGCCGTCCCGTGGAACTGACCAAGGAAGAAAGCTATTTCTTCAAAATGAGCAAATACGCCGACCGCTGGCTGCAGTTCATTGAGGATCACCCCGATTTTATCCAGCCCGAAACCCGCAAAAACGAAATGATCAACTTCGTTAAGCAGGGCTTGGATGACCTCTGCGTCAGCCGCACCACATTTGACTGGGGTATCAAGGTTCCCTTTGACGAAAAACACGTGGTTTACGTTTGGTTCGACGCCCTCATCAACTACATCTCCGCTTTGGGCTACGGCACCGACCACGACGAGCTTTATCAAAAATACTGGCCTGCCAACATTCATCTTATGGCAAAGGACATCATTCGTTTCCACTCCATCATCTGGCCCATCATGCTGATGGCTTTGGATATTCCCATCCCCGAAAAGGTTGTGGCGCACGGCTGGCTTTTGATGAGCGACGGCAAAATGAGCAAATCCAAAGGCAATGTTGTCGACCCCAAAATTTTGGCGGAACGCTACGGTGTGGACGCCATCCGTTTCTTCCTGCTGAGAGAAATGGCATACGGCATGGACGCAGTATATTCGGAAGAAGCCCTGGTAAACCGCATTAATATTGACCTTGCCAACGATTACGGCAATCTTATTTCCCGCACCACCTCCATGATTGAAAAATTCATCGGCGGCGAAATTGCTGCCCCCTCGGAAGCCACGGAATTTGATGCCGACCTCATTGCCCTGGCGGAAGCAATCCCCGAAAACATGGCAAAATACATCGACAAAGCAGATGTTGCCAACGCCGTTTCCGAAGTTTGGAAGCTGGTTGGCAAAGCCAACAAATACATCGACGACTGCGCCCCCTGGGCTTTGAACAAAGCGGGCGAAACCGCCAAACTGCAAACAGTTCTTTACAATTTGGCAGAAGTTATCCGCTTTATCACCGTTTTAATCGAACCCATCATGCCCTCCACGCCCCAAAAGGTTTGGGAACAGATGGGCTTGACGGAGCATGATGAAGCCAAAACCTGGGACAGCCTGAAATGGGGCGGCTTCCCATCAGGAATCAAAGTGAACCGCGGCGAACCCATTTTCCCCAGAATTGATTTGGCAGAAATGGAAAAACAATGGGCAGCAGAGGCGGAAGCCAAAGCCAAAGCGGAAGCCGCCAACAATTTTGAACCCATCAAACCAGAAATTACCATCGATGATTTCGCCAAGGTAGATCTCCGAGTTTGCAAAGTTTTGAGCTGTGAAAAGGTGAAAAAAGCCAACAAGCTCCTGAAAATGGAGGTTCAGGTGGGCGCCGAAACCAGAACAGTGGTCAGCGGCATTGCCGAACGCTATACCCCCGAAGAAATGGTGGGCAAGCAGCTTGTTTTGGTCGCCAACCTCAAACCCGCCAAGCTGCGGGGCATTGAATCCCAAGGCATGATTTTGGCAGCCTCCCACAACGGCGAAATGCAAGTTTTGGAAGTTCCCGCCGACATCTTACCCGGCGGTCTCGTTAAATAATTAAATAATTCAACAATCAAAACCACCGGCTGAGCCGGTGGTTTTTTTAACGACTATTTAACGACGTGGATGGTTTTAAACTTCGAAGGTTCGGTCTAAATACTATTTTCACTCGGCGAAACCTGTTAATACTCTGTCTTTTGCCGACCTTGGGATTTTTGCGGAGTGCCATAAATTACAATTTAACTCAGCACTCACCTGCCAAGCAACCAAATAACAAAAACGAAAGCGCACCACCAAACTTCACCGAGTTAAGGCGGCGTTCTGTCCAAACCTCCGAAGATTAACAAGATGAAGTCGTCAAAAATTTTCAAGATATTAACACATTTGGTTTGATGGAATTTGAAAAAACCGCCGAATTGAAAGAATATCTGCCCAAAATCTGCCGATGGTATTTGCCTGATTTTACCAAATGAACGCCGCCTGCCAAAAGCAACTGCAAAATTTTCGCAGGAAATTTATGGATAATGTTGATAATTGCTCTTTATTATGGATTTTTTGTGAATTTTATGTTATTATATTTTATGTGGCCGCCCGCCAAAACACGAAAACACGAAAAAAAACCGGGCGGCTACAGCGCTAATACGGACAAAATTTCGGGAGGTAACGCAATGATAAGCGCACTGCAAAATATGGATTGGGCAGTTTTGCATTGGATACATAACACCTTCAGCTGCGGTTTTTTGGACTTTGTTCTGCCGAGAATAACGGCGGTCTGCAACCACGGCGAAATTTGGATTATAACGGCAGTCATTTTGCTCTGCACAAAAAAATACCGCAAATACGGCGTCTTTTTGGCGGTTGGTTTGCTTTTGGGGCTTTTGATCGGCAATTTGTGGCTGAAGCCCTGGGTTGCCAGAATGCGCCCCTGCTGGCTGGAGCCCGGCATAACCCTTTTGGTACCGAATTTGACAGATTTTTCGTTCCCGTCGGGGCATTCCCTATCTTCTGCCATCGCCGTGACAATTTTGTGCTTCGCCAACAAAAAATTCGCCCTCTGGGCGGTTCCCCTCGGTTTGATCATCGCCTTTTCCAGGCTTTATCTGATGGTGCATTTTCCGACGGATGTGGCGGCGGGCATTCTCCTGGGCGTGGTCATCGGCTGCCTAACCGTTTACTGCGGCAGGAAAATAACGGAGCGTTTTGCCAAAGCAACGGCTCAACAGCAAACAAAAATCAATTAAATTATTTATATTATTATATTTATATTATTAAAACAAAATATCATCTGCAAAATGCAAAATTTGACAAAAAGCCGAAAATATGCTATGTTGCTTTTGACAGCGGCATTATCGGCGGTTTGCCGCAAAGCATATTGTCAGTTTGCCGAAACAGGGCGAATTGACTATATTGTCAAAGCCAAAGATGATATTTTGTTTTTTTATGCCCGTCAGAAGTTCAGATAAGGAGATTTTATGCAGGAGTTCACTTTTACTATCCAAAAGGACAGCAAACAGCCACTTTACCGTCAGCTTTACAACTATTTGGTAAAGGAAATCAAAAACGGCAATCTCAAAGAAAACGAAAAGCTACCCGGCAAAAAGGCCTTGGCGCAGCACCTGGCAATCAGCCAAAGCACTGTGGAAACGGCTTACGAAATGCTGGCGGCGGAGGGCTACACCGTCGCCAAACCCCGCAGCGGCTTTTACGTTTGCAGGCTGGAAACCTTGCAGACGGCGGCTTTGCCCCCCGAACCGCAGGCGGCGGCAAAAATCGAAGTACCGAGGCAGTTCAAGTATTCCCTGCTTTCGGGAAACATCGACACCACGGTTTTCCCTTTCGGCACTTGGGCAAAAATCGTCAAGGAGATTGTTTACAACAACCGCAGCATTCTTGCCTACGGCGACCGCAAGGGCGATTTGGAGCTGCGGGAAAATCTGACAAAATATCTCCACGAATTCCGAGGTATCAGCTGCCGTCCCGAACAGGTTATCATCGGCGCAGGGCTGGAATATCTGCTGCATTTGGTCTGCCGCCTTTTGGGTGAACGCGCCGTTTTTGCCCTGGAGGACCCCGGATATACCAAAACCGCCAAAATCTTCATCAACAACGGCGGCAAAATCCGTTTTATCCCCGTGGCAAAGGACGGGATGTCCCTGGAGGCTCTGCAAAATTCCGACGCCAACGTTGCCTACATCACACCATCCCACCAATTTCCCCTGGGGGTGGTTATGCCCGTGGGCAAAAGACTGCAAATGCTGAACTGGGCAGGCAAAGCACCCTACCGCTACATCATCGAGGACGATTACGACAGCGAATTTCGTTACAACGGCGCTCCCATTCCCGCTTTGCAGGGTTTGGACGAAAACGGCAAAGTGATTTATGTGGGTACATTTTCCCGCAGCATTGCCCCCGCTTTTCGTCTGGCGTATATGGTTCTGCCCTATCCTCTTTTGCGAAAATACGAAAAGCTTTTCGACGGTTATTCCTCCACGGTTTCCCGTCTGGATCAGCAAATTCTGCGGGAATTTATCGGCGGCGGCCATTTCGGCAGGCATTTAAACCGAGTTCGCAATGTCTACAAACAGCGGCGGGACGCCCTGGTTACGGCTTTGCAAAATTCGCCCCTTGCCGACCGTTTTCAGATCATAGGTGAAAATGCGGGTCTGCATTTTCTACTGCAAGTGAACCTGCCGCAGACAGAGGAGGAGCTGGTGGCAAAGGCCGCCGCCGCCGACATTCAAATTGTGGGATTGAAGAACTTTTGTTATCGGGAACGCAAGGCGGCTCCCGTTTTGGTCATGGGCTTTGCCGATTTAACGCCCGAACAAGCGCCGCAGGTTGTGGATACTCTGGTCAGAGCGTGGCAGGAGTAAAGAGTTTAATCTTTTATTTCAATATTTTATTTTTAATATTTTATTTTAATATTTTATTTAGATATTTAATATTCAGCATAAAAAAGCAAGGCTGTCTTTGATAAACAGCCTTGCTTTTTTTGAATTGGAGTTTTTATTTGGAGTTTTTTGTATTTTTCTTATTTAATTTTTTTTATTTAATTTTTTCAACGTAGTTTTTGATAATCTGAGCAACCTGGGCTCTGGTGGCGTCCGCCGCAGGTTCCAAGCCTTTTTCGGTGCCGTTGATTATACCTTTGTCCGTTGCCCAAATCATAGCTTTTTCGGCATATTGGGAAACGGCGGCTTTATCGGTGAATCGGTCGAAAAGGGCGGAGCTTGCGTCCGTCAGGTTCACGCCGCAGAAATCAGCGTATCTGTACATCATCGCCGCCATCTGCTCACGGGTGATTTTGCCGTTGGGGTCAAACTCGGTTTCGCTGATACCTTTAACAACGCCTTTTTCCGCTGCCCAGGCAACATAGGGCGCATACCAGCTGCCCGCTTGTACGTCGCTGAAATTGCTTGTTTGGTATTGGCTTGCGTCAACGCCTGCCAAACGTCCGATTACCGTTACGAACATGGCTCTGGTCATGGGGTCGTCGGGACTGAACATATTTTCGGAAGTACCGTTAAAGTATCCCTTGTCCGCCACGAAATAAACGGCATCGTGATACCAGGCGTTGTCGGCAACGTCAATAAATCTGCCGCTGCCTGCCACTTCACCCTTAAAGGTTATTTTCACCTTGACTGCGCCTGTGGGCATGGTGAAAGAATATTTGTTTTCGGCGGTTTTTTCCGATGTAATTTCTTTGCCGTTTTGGTCGGTAACGGTTATGGTATCAACGGTTTTGCCGCTGTCGGGGTTAACGGTAATTTCCACCTTGTCGCCTGCGCTGTGCCCCAGCAGGGCGGCGCCC
>JAHZFN010000116.1:13757-18760 GCA_019421315.1 Peptococcaceae bacterium
TTCCACCTTGTCGCCTTTGGACGCCTGCTTGGGGTTGGCGGCAGCGCTGCCGCCTGCGCCTGCGTCGATGACGATTTCTTCGGCGGCAGAACCGCCGCCGCCACCGCCGCCTGCCGCTGCGCCCTCTCTCTTCACGGTTACCGTAAAGGGTTTGGCGGAAGTATCTGCAGAGGTGGTTTTGCCGTCGGCGTTAATCATAACCACCTTGGAGCTGACCAAACTTATGGTTCTGGTTCCCGTGCCGCTGTAATTATAAGTAACCTCCGCCACTTGGTAGCGGTCGGCGGCAAATTTGTTGGAACCGCTGAAAAAGCCGAAATACAAAACGCCGTCTTTGACGGTTTTCACCGTAGATTCCTTTTCAAAGCCGTTGATATATGTAATTTTGCCGAATGTTACATCGTCGGCAGAGGGTTTCAAACCGAATTCCGCACCGGCAAAGTTGCTTTCCGTTTGTAAAATAACGTTAAATGTGATTTGGTTTTCGCCTTTGGGCAGTGTAACCGTCGTGGCGGAGGGGCTGACAGACACGGCAAACGCCGCCTGACAGCAAAACGCCGCCATCACCAGGCTGACCAAAAGAGCCTTCATGAATACTTTTGCTTTACTCATTTTTTTTTATAAAACCTCCCAATTTATATTGCAAAATACTTTAAACTGTGGTTTTCGTTTCCTTATATTTTTTTATATATATTTCCCAATCCTGCAAATTTTTTTATCGGATACAGCCTCTTGGCGGGGCTGTATCCGATATTTTTTTAATAAATTTTGCTTAGCGGGTATACGCTTTTATTCTGTGAAATTCAGCCAAATTTCCACGAAATCCTGAACGTCAACCACGCCGTCGCCGTTAAAGTCGCAGGCGGAAGCTGTGTTCCAGTTGCTGTCGCCTGTTTGGGCATGGTAATATTTCTGGGCAAAGGTGATGTCCAGCATATCCACAACGCCGTCTTGGTTCAGGTCATATTTGTTATAGCCCGTCCAGGTTGCTTCGGAGGGATCAATGCCTTTTACGGTACCGAATTTTACGGTGCCTGTGCTGTCCCAGCCCGCAACCTTAACATCGGTAATTTTAACTGTAGGTCTTTCGCCGTTTACAAAAAGGTTGGCGATAACTGTTTTGTCGGTACATTCAAACAGTCCGTTTTCATCGGTCAGGTATGCCAAAACCGCAGTTCCCGTGTAAACGCCGTTTTTCATTTCGCCTTTAATATCGCCGATTAAAGCAAAGTCGTTTTTGCCTGCAAAGGAAACGGCTGCCGTATCGGTTTGGAAGGTAACCTGCACAGTGGCAATTCTCTTGGCATTAGTTAAAGCAAAATCGAAAGCGGCTTCGCCGTCTGCGCCCGCTTTGGCGGCGGTGTTCAAGGCAACGGCTGTTTCAATGGCGTCATCGGTTGGGTCAACAGGGTCTGTGCCGCCGGTAACTGTAACTTTGCAGGTTCCTTTAACGCCGTTTACAGCTTCGGCGGTGATAATCGCCGTGCCTTTGGCAACGGCAGTAACGATACCGTTTTTGTCAACGGAAGCGATACCGTCATTGTCGGAAGACCAGGTAATTGTTTTGTTTGCGGCATTGGTGGGCAAAACTGTGGCGGAAAGCTGAACCTTTTTGCCGACTGCCAATTCAACGGCGGAGCGGTTAACGGTAACTGTGGTAACCTCGGTTTCGTCGCCGCCGGAAGTTTGGCTGTCCACAACGCCGAAGTAACCCAGCTCTGTAACATCTGTGGTAAAGGCACGGCTGACAACGGAGGCGTTCACCGCATTAACCGTATTATTTGTCAGGTGATACAGCTTGGAGGTTTTGGTAAAGCCGTCGGGCAGACCCAAGCTGATTTTCATGGTGTCGGGAAGCTGAGAAGCAGCGGGACCCACCGAAACCTTGTAAACAGCAAAGGCGCTGCCGTCCGCAGTTTGGGCGAATTTATCATATTCGGCGCCGCTGTAAATCCGTTCCAGCTGCAAGTAATTCTTGATATCGAAATTGCCTTCGATTTTAACTCTTTTGTCTGCATCAATCAGATAGAATTTGCCGAAATCGACGCCGCTCAAATTATCGGTATCGTTCACGATTTCATAGCTGTATCCCCAGCCCTCAACGTTATTATACGCCCATTTTTCGCCGGTCGAGCCTTTTTCCACATAAACAATCAAGGTTCTGGGAGCGTCGGCAAAGGGGTCGTAGGTGCCAACATATTCATCGGACGGGAAATTGATAACGCCGGCGGGGATAACAACTCTCTGCAGGTTGGTGCAGCCTTCAAAAGCCGCCAGTGTAATTGTGCTGAGTTTATTGGGCAGAACCAAATTGGTCAGGCTGGCGCAGTCCTTAAAGGCGTAAATTGCCAAGGTTGTGATATTTTCGCCGAACTCAACGTTGTTCAGGCTTTTGCAGCCCGCAAAGAAGCCGTAGGGAATTTCCGTTACCCCGGACGGCAGGCGAACCGATTTCAAATCGGTGCAGTTTTCAAAAAGACCGGAATTGATTTTGGTAACGGTATCGGGGATATAAAGCTCCGTCAAACCTGTTTCCTCAAAAGCATAAGCGCCCAGAATTTCCAAGGAAGCGGGAATTTCCACGCTCTTCAAATTTTTGGCGGAGCGGAAAGAGCTTGCCCAAACTCGGTTGATATTATGTCCGTTTACAACAGACGGAATGGTATAGCTTTCGGCAGTACGGCCGCAGGGATAAGCGTTCAAAGAATAGTTGCTGTCTTCATACTGAGGTTCGCCCTCATTAACCCACGGTCCGAACATTACGCCCTCATCGTCCGTGAAATAATAGGGGTTTTGGGGATGAACCTTGATTTTCTGCAAGGACGTACAGCCTCTAAATGGGTTGCCGGTAACATATTTTGCCGTTGCGGGAATTTCTATATCCGCAAGCTTGGGGCAATCCTCAAAGGCACCCAAACGGATAATCATATCCGCGCCATCCACAGGGTCGGAAAAAACAACCTTTTCCAGTTCTGTGCAGCCTTTAAAGGCGTTGGCGGCAATGCAGCTTACGCTGCCGGGAATGGTAACTGAGGTAACGTTATCGTTATCCAAAAAGGCTTCCATATCAATCATGGTAACGGTATCGGGGATTACAATGTCGCCGCCGTTGCCGTAATAGCCTTTCAAAACGCCGTCTTTAATATTGGCGCCAACCAAACCGTCGTTGGCGGCATACGCCCCCGACGTCATCGCCACCAAAAACATCAGGCAAAACGCCGCAATCAAAGCGGGAATTTTTCTGTTCTTCAAAATTTCGTGCATACTATCTCCTTTTTTTTCGACTTGGATCTCTTTAAACTTCGCAGGTACTGTCTGTCCGCTATTGCTGTTCGGCAAAGTCTGTTAATATGCTTTCTTTTGCCGCACTTGGTTGCTTAGCGGAAGTAATATTTTTACATAATTATATTATTGTTTAATTAATGTTACGCAGTTTTAGCGGTTGGCGGTTCGGCGGGGTTGCCAACCGCCAACCGTTTATTTATTCGGAATTATAATAAGCTTAAAAATCTGTCAGGTTGCGGAAGATTTCGATGAAGTCCTGAATATCAACCACGTTGTCGCCGTTCACGTCAGCTTTGCAGGCTTTAGTCTGCCAGTTTTCGCTGTCGGGATTTGCCTGATAATAACGCTGAGCTTCTGTGATGTCAACCTGATTTACTGTGCCGTCGCCGTTCACATCATAATCAGCAATGTGATATTCGGCATAATCGGGTTCGGAAATTACGGTTTCGCCGTCCATGGCATCTTCGGCGGCGTCAACAATGCCTGCCGTTGCGGCTTTGGTTACAGTGGCGCGGATTTTACCGCTGACACCGTCTTTAACGGGAACTGTCAGTGTGGCAAGTTTAACTTTTTCTTCGGTGGAAAAGCCCGCTTCGTTGCCTGTTTTGCCGATGTAGGCGGTCAAAAGCAATGTTTCGCCGTCAGTTGTCCATGTGCTGTCGGAAACGTTGAAATTATCGTTGGCAACCTGCAAAACACCCTGTTCAACCTGGGTTTTGTCCAAAGCGATTTTCAAAAGCACCGTGCTGACATTTTCGGCGCTGTCCAGATAAATGTTGTAAACAACGCTGTTTTTGGCAGAGCTTGCATCAACGTCAACGGACAAGGCGGCTTTTACGGTTTTGGGCTGTTCGGGTTCACTGCCCGCAACCTTGATTGTGGTGTTGCCTTCGGTGTAGTAAGTCGGTGCATACAAACTTGAGCCTTTGGCAAAGGCGGCGGCAACCTCCTCGGACTGCACGTTGATTACACTGCCCACGGGCAAATCAACGCAAACGTAGGAGCCTAATGTGGGAACTGTGCTTGTCAGCAAATTGATTGTCATCAAATTGGGGCAGCCTGCCAAAGCGTAACCGCCCAAAGAAGTAACGGAAGCGGGAACGGTGATTTCGGTCAATTTGCCGTTTTCACGGAAAGCATGCATACCGATTCCGGTAACGGTTTTGCCCTTTACGGCTGCGGGAACGGTGAATGTTGTGTTTTCTTTGCCGTAAGCGTAGGCTGCCAAAGTGGCGTTGTCACCGTCGATTTCATAAAGAATATTGTCATCGGTCATGAAGTTTGCCGCACCGTCAGCAATGGTCAGGCTTGTCAAAGCATTGTCGTTTCTGACAAAGTTATTGTTGACGCTGCTCAGTCTGGCGGGCAGCTGCAAAGACTGCAAAGCCGTGCAGTCGGCAAAAACGTCGTTCAAAATTCTTAAAGAAGATGCAGTGTCTGCCGCAAAGGTTACGGCAGTCAAAGAGGTGCAGCCTTTAAAGGCGTTGGCGCCCAGATTATTGACGCTGCCGCTGATTTCAACGGATTTCAAGCCTGTGCAGTTTTGGAAAGCGCCCACATCGATGAATTCATATCCTTCGGGGATTACCACGCTTGTGATTTTTTTGTTTTCGGCAAAGGCACTGCTGTTTACGGACAAAATATTATATTCGGTATCGTCCACGGTGTTGGTTTGGGGCAGAGGGATGTCGCCGCTCTGACCCTTGTATGATTTTACT
>JAHZFN010000117.1:0-385 GCA_019421315.1 Peptococcaceae bacterium
GCTTTTCGGTTCCGCACTGACAAAGGTGATAATGCCCAGAAGCGGGAAGATCATCACGCCTGCCAACGCCAAAAGTTTATACATCTGATGGGAATGACCCATAAATATTACCGCCCAGCTGCCCAAAACGCAGACAGCAGGCAGTATATATGACCATTTTTTGAAGTTCAGTTTATCCAGAAGCAGCACACCGCCGGCGCCGACACCCAAAGTTACCAGTAAACCGACCCAAAGGGGAATTGCGATATTTTCAATGGGAATCATTTCGCCCAGGGGGCGGCCTTTTGTAACAATGGAGTTGTCGATTTTTTCCAGAAGAATTGCATTTTCTTCAATACTGATATTGGTGTTTATGCGGTAAAGCAAAAGATTCATGCCGCGTTCG
>JAHZFN010000117.1:395-3726 GCA_019421315.1 Peptococcaceae bacterium
TGGCGGCCAGCTGGTATCGGTCAATCAAATTGACGGGAGCGATTGTTGCCAGCTCGTCCTTGCCCACAGTGTGCATTCTTGCCACATGGTAATCAAGCAGCTGCGCCATGGTGGAAAGACCCTTTTGCTTAAAAAATTCATTCTGCATTAAAGGCCAGTCGTTTTCCTTGAATTTTGCCGCCATCATTTTGGAAATATCCGCCCAGTCGCTTTGGGAAATGCCGGGCAAATTTTCATCGCTGAAGCCTACCGCAACCACATTGTCCCATTTTGCCACATCATCAAAGACATAGTCAATGGATTTTTGGTCAACAGCCGGCCAGCTTTTCAAAAGAGCGGTAACGGACAAACCTTTGCTTGCCAAAAGCTCCATGCTTTCTTTGGGGAATCCCGTTCCCAAATTATCCAAGTCGCTTACCTGCAAGGAAGTGCCCACTATATAAACAGGAGTCCCGTTTTCTGTAACGGTAATTTTTTGCGCCACGGCGTCGGTTTTGTTTTGAATACTGTCAAAAACCGTGTTCATGGTGTCTTCGTCGGAGCAGACAACATAATTATAGGTATTGGAAACTTTAATATCGCCGCCGTCTACAACCCAGCTGCCGTTTTTAATCTGCTGGGAAAATTCCAAGGCAGATTTTACAGCGATGGTACCGTCGTCCTGCAAATCTTTCAACGTTGGTTCCGTGAAAATTATGCCTGTGTAAAGAGTTTTGTTATCGTAATCGTGGAAATAATCCAAAGCCTCTTCCACCGTCATATCGTTTCGGGCGGCAATATTTGTTATCTGCGCCCAGCTCAAGGTCATCATGGAGCTATCGGCGGCATTTTCTGCCTTAACCCTGTTTACGGCAACCGTACAAGATGCCAGCATTGCCAATATAATAAGAATAAACAAACCGTATTTAATAGGTTTTTTCATTTTTTTAATTCCTTCCCAAGCCTTCTTGCAAAACAAAACGCCAATTTGCTTTTACCAAGCTTTTTTAATCTTACTTATTATAACTTACTTTAATTTTTATTGTTATTTAAATATTGCCGCGCAGGCGGTTCAGCATAACAACGGCTTCGGCGCGGGTTGTGTTGTCTTTCGGTGCAAAAATTGTTTTGCCGCCCTGTGCCTTGCCTGTAATCAAGCCTGCATTTACGGCTGCGGCGCAGGATTTTTTCGCCCAGGCGGCAATGCTGCCGCTGTCCGCCATATTGGCAAGAACCGAAGTGTCCTCGTTAATCTGCTGTTTTTTAAAGCTCAAAGCTCTGGTAAAGAAGGCCGCCATTTCTTCTCTGGTAATTTTGGCATTTGGGCTGAAGGTATTGGCGGATGTGCCCGAAACCAAGCCGTTTTGCACGCCGATATAAATTTCTTTGTAATAAGGATTGCTTTGGGAAACGTCGTTAAAAGCGCCGCCTGCCTCAACCTGTTCACCGGAAAGGCGCAGAGAACGAACCATATATGCCACAAATTCATCGCGGGTAATGGCTTCATTAAATTGACCGTAATTCAAAGATGTGGGAACTATACCTGCCTGCTGCATTTGCTCGATGTCGGATTTTGCCCAAAAGCCGTCGGGTAGACCTGCGGGAGCAGTACCGCCGCCATTGCCGCTGTTGCCGCCGGAAGAAGTTCCCGTTACATTGTTCAAATCCGTGCAGACGATAGGCACGATAACGCCGCAGGTATAAATATCGGCTGCGGCAGCCACCTTGTTTTGTGTGTCCAATTTGGTGGAAAGGCGAACCCAGGCAGGAGCGGAAGAAAGCTTTCTGTCCATATCATACCAAGCCATGGTTACACCTGTTTCTTTTTTGCCGCCGTTATAAGCGTTCCAGTCTTCTCTGTAATCCTGCTTGAAAGTGATGGGCGCCGCCAATTGGTAAATGTCCGATTTTTTGCTGCCTGAAACCAGAAGCTCCGCTTTAACGGAGGTGCCTCTTGTGGTCAGCAAATAATTGGAATTTTTGCCCGATGTAAAATATTTGCCCATATCAATGCCGTATTTCGTTTTGACATAAAGCTTAACCTGAACGGGCTTGTTGGTTTGCAGAGCCTTTTTGTAGGCGTCCGTATAAAAAGCCGCCGACTTAAAGTTTAAGGTTACGTTATCCATCTTGATATTAAAAGAGGCGCCGTTTTCATCCGCCCAAGCAAAAGAATCCTTGTCAATGGTTATTGTATATGAATGAGTTTCGCTGCTCAAATTTATGTTGCCGATATCCGTCTTGCCTGCTTTAACCTCAATGCTGTTTGCCGCCAAGGCGGGCATGGCGCAAAACAGACACATGACAGCCGCCAAAGCCGCCGTCAACATCAAAACCGAAACTTTTTTCTGCAATGCTTTTCTTTCCATAAAAAATACCTCCTTAAGGTTTACCTGTACAAACATGGTAATTTCAACTTTTTTACTATCACTTTTTGCACTTTTTTCACTTTTTGCACTTTTTGCTGTATTTTTAAAAACAGGCACAATAACCTACTTTATCTGATTAATTATATCACATTTTGCCGCAATAGCCAATACAATTCATCTAAAATTCAGAGAAACAGCGTGCGACCTCCAAAAAAAACAAGGCGGAAATTCCTTTTTGCAAAGAATTTTCGCCTTAAAATCGGTTTTAATATTTATTTTTTAATTATTCTTTAATCAACGGCAAGCAACTCCGTCCCAGAAAACGGCAATAATTTTTTCCGACGCCTGCTCTAATCGATCCAATTGGTCTTGGCTTATATAATTTTGCAGATAATTTCCCACATCAAAATCATCCGCAAAAACATCAATTAAAGGCGGCTTTTCGATATGCATACAAAAATTGCGCATACCGCCCACTGTCAAACCGAAAAATAAGCTTGCCAAAAAATCGGCGTTATCCTCGGCAATATCGCCGCTGTTCATCGCCTTCAGCAAAACGTTCCGAACAATTCTTTGGAAGTTGGACATAATGGTATCTTTATAATGCAGAATAAATTCCGGCTGAGCATTACTAAGCAAAATAGAACCGTAAATACTCATCATATCCGTGTGGCACCCCGACAGAGCCAAACAGCAGCAAACAATTTGTTTCAGCTTTTCCCTGGAGGACTGCCGACGGTTCAGCTCTTTTACCATAACGGAAAAGAACGAACTGCCCGCTTTTTCCACAATAAACTTGAGAATATCTTCCTTGCTGGCAAAATATTCGTAAAAAGTGCTTTTGCCGATGCCTGCGTTTTTGGCAATGCTCTCAATGGTAGTTTTGTGATAGCCTTTTTCCGCAAACATCTTTTCGGCACTGATTAAAATTTTAATTTTTTTTCGGTTCTTTTTATCCCCTTCGTTTTTTGCAGAATTATTGG
>JAHZFN010000117.1:3736-7867 GCA_019421315.1 Peptococcaceae bacterium
CGGCAAAGGCGGCATTTTCTGCCGATTTTTCCCTGTCTGAAAATTCATGAGAAGTTTCTGTCATAATCCTAATTCCCGTTCTTACAAATAACCTAATCCTAATCATATTTTTTTCGCCGCATTTTATCTTTTATATGCGGCGAAAAAAATTACTTGCTGACAATCAAATTACTGTCCAAAGCCGTTTTGTAAATGCTGTACTGCATAAGAGCACCGTTGATTTGTGCTTCTGTGGAATAAATTTCCGCTTCCGCCATCAAAACGTCGTTATAAGTAATCAAACCGTATTGATATTGCAGCTTGGCAACTCTGTAACCCTCGTTGACGCTGTCCAACGCCGCCAAAGCGGTGTTATACTGCCTTTCGGCATCTTGCAGAGTTTCCACCATATTATAGGCGTTGGCTTTGGCGTCCATCTGCGTTTGCTTATAGCTGTTTTCCGCATTTTTGTAAGTATTCAGCGCAACCTGGGCGGTGTATGTAAAGTCCAGATAATATCTGCTGTCGCATTCATACTGAATACCCGCAATGTCGTAAGTTATTTTTGCTATATTGACGGCGGGGCTGTTTTCGATCAAAGAAGCGACAATCTTTTCCGTATCTATTGTTCCCAAGGGCAAATATGTCATTTGGGTGGCAATGGAAAATTCCGTGTTGGGATCCATGCCCAAAGACGCCATCAGAGAACGCTTGGCGTTTGTCGTATTAACTCTGGAGGTCAAAGCCGTTTGTCTTGCCGTACTCATTTGCAGTTCTGCCGTCATCAGGTCTATTTTGGCAATCATGCCCTGACCGTATTTGGCTTTTGCCGTGTTGTAGCTGTTGATGGCGTTGTTATACGCCTTAACGGTATAAACCTCGGTTTTGCCGTAGTTGGCAATGGTGAAATACTGAGTAATCACGCTGAGCATGGTGGAGGAAACCGCCAAATTATAAGCCTCCTGCGCCATTTCCAACTGCTTTTCCGCCATGGCGGGAGCATACACCAAAACCTTGTAATATTCTTCCGTCTGGTCAATTTTGCCCGGTGTTGGCTTGCCTACTTTTTTGTAAAATTTTTCGGCGTCGCTGTCGATTTTTTCCTTATCCATTTCCGCTTTGTCCAGATTAATGGAGGCTTCCAAAACGGAGCTGTTGTTGGCAAGGGCTTTTTCCATGGCGTATTCCAAAGTCATGGGACCGGAAAAAGGCTTTTCCGCAGGGTCTTGATTTTCGCCGTTTTCACCGTTTTCGCCGCTGCTGCCGTCGTCGGCATCCGTGCCGCCTGCGCCGTTTTCGCCGTCTGCGGCAGACGAATTTTGTCCGTCTTGGCTTTGGCTGTCATTTGCCGCAGCTTGGTCGGCGCCGCCTGCGGCGGCACTGTCCGCCGTATCATCCGCCCACGCCAAACCGACGTTGGCAGACAAAATCAGGGAAACCGCCAAAAGCAGACTGCAACTTTTTTTCAGAAATTTTTTCATAAAAAAACCTCGCATTTTTTCAAATTGCAACTTGTTCCAGTTGTTAATATACTTCCGTAATTTAAGCTTAGCTTTTTTGACAGCTATTGCTGTTTTCACTCTTTGCTTACTCTGTTTTTACGCCGTTCGGCGGTTCTTTCGAGGTTTGCGCCTTGTTTTCGGCCTTTTCCGACCGAGACGCATTATCCTCCGCCGAAACTGCCGCTTGCCCTTGGTTTACCTGAACCTCTGCAAAACGATCTTTCAGCTTTTTGTAGCTTGCTTTGCCGTTCATCTTGTTCCTCTTAGCATCCACAATACAGTAAACAATGGGAACGAAAACCAAAGTGAAGAAAGTGGAAGCAGTCAAGCCGAAGCTGACGGAAATTGCCATGCCGCGGCTCATTTCTGCGCCGTCCGCCTGGGATATTGCCATTGGTATCATCGCCAGAATTGTGGTCAGAGCCGTCATCAAAATCGGGCGCAAGCGCAGAGGACCTGCAATCATCAAAGCGTCCTCGGCAGAAAGACTCGGGTCTTCTGCCCGCAGCTGGTTGACATAGTCGATCAAAACGATACCGTTGTTTACAACAATACCGATCAGCATAACGACACCGATTAAGCACACAACGTTAAAAGAAGTACCGGTGATAAAGATACCCAGCATTACCCCGATAAACGCTGTAGGCAATGTGAACAAAATAATGAATGGCTGGAGGAAGGATTCAAACAGCGCCGCCATAACCATGTATACCAAAATAATGGCGAGAACAGCACCCAAGCCCAAAGCAGAGAAGGAATCCATCATCTGCTCGAACATACCGCCGGATTCGATATTATAGCCGCTTGGCAGAACAAGATCCTGCAATTTGGCATTGAGTTCGTTGGTGTATGTATTCAAGTCCACGTCAACCAAAGAACAGGTTACGGTCGCCTGACACTTGGAATCACTGCGGACAATGCTGACCGGACCTTCGCCAATCTCGATTTCAGCCACGTCCGAAAGAAGATAGGTGGCGCCCGTTGCCGTTGTAACCGGCATATTCAACAAATCATTATAGGTTGCATCGGCATCGCTTGCATAATTGACGTCAATATCAATTTTTGTGCCGTCACCCAGAGAATATGTGGAAGCCTTGGTTCCGTCCAAATAAGAATTGATGGCAGTGGTAACTCCGGGAACTGTCAGCCCCAAAGCCGCAACCTTGTTGTAGTTCAAAGTGATATGCAGTTCGGGAACGGAATCCTCCATGCTGGACTTGATTTCTCTGGCGCCGGGAATACCCGCCATAACGTCTTTCACGTTATCAGCAATGGTTTTCAGCTCATCCAAATCGTCACCTGTAATATTTATGGTTACGTCTGCCGAACTCATGGCAGAAGACATGCCGCTGGTCATCATGTCGCCCACCGCAACGGAATATTCAATGCCGGGCAGGTCAGCCAAAACACCGCGGATCTTTTCCCCGTATTCGGCGGCAGAAGTATTTCTTTCTTCCTTATCAATCAAAGTCACATAAAAAGTTGCCGTGTTATCCTCAATCAGCACAAGAGTGCTTGCCAAGTCGCCGCCGCAGACGCTTCTGATATCCGCCTCCGCTTTGTTGGCAATTTCGCCTGCCGCATCGTCAGAAATTCCGTCCTCCATGGTAACGGAAACGTTAAGCTGTCCTGTTTCCGAAGATGGGATAAATTCCTTGCTGACAACCGCCATGGAAGCCAACGCCAGGAAGAACAAAGCAACAATAACGAGAATAACGGTTTTTTTATGGTGCAGGGACCAATTCAAAAACGTTTTATAAGCTTCTTTCAGGCTTTCAAACAAATCGCCGAATTTATACTGCATTTTCACAAAAATATTCGGTTTTTTCTCGGCGAATTTTTCTTCTTTGGAAATTTCCGGCCGCAAAAGCACGGAGCTGAGCATGGGAACCAATGAAACCGCCACAACCAACGACGCCATCAAAGCGAACGTAATGGTCAGCGCAAAATCCTTAAAGAACATGGATACCAAGCCCTGCATAAAAATAACGGGCAGGAATACGGCAACCGTCGTCAAGGTTGAGGCAACAACAGCCAGAACCAGTTCCTTGGCACCTTTGACTGCCGCCTCCTCCCTGGGCATACCCATGGTAATATACCTTTGGATATTTTCCAAAATGATAATGGAAGAGTCCACCATCATGCCTGCACCCAGCGACAAACCGCCCAAAGTCATAATGTTGATGGTCATGCCCGTAAAATACATCAAAACAAAGGTGCTGATGAGAGAAATGGGAATGGAAAGGGCAATAACAAGGGTACTGCGAATACTGCGCAGGAACAAAAGCAAAATCAAAACCGCCAGAACTGCGCCCACCAGCAAACTGTTTTTCAAAGAATCAATGGTGGAAGTAACATAATCCCCTTGGTTCAAAGCTGTTGTAACTGTTGTACCGGGAGGCAGAGTTTTTTCGATTTTTGCCATTTCCGCCAAAACGTTTTCCGTTGTGGAAACTGTGTTGGCATCAGATGCCTTGGTAACGGCAAAATAAATGGCGTCGTGACCGTTTTCCGTAACTCGGGTTGAGCCTGTGGACATACCGGAGGAGGATTCGGAAACCTCCATCGTTATGGCAACGTCGGCAATATCTTTCAGCAAAACGGAAATGCCCGACGGCAAAACTATATTGGTATTTTCAATATCAGCCAA
>JAHZFN010000117.1:7877-13458 GCA_019421315.1 Peptococcaceae bacterium
GTCCCAAACCGCGGATTGTCATATCACGGTTGTTGCTGACAATGGAGCCTGCCGCCATGTTAATATTGTTGGCTTTGATAGTGTTGACGATGCTGTCCAGAGTCAAGCCGTAATTTTCCAGAACCGTTTCGTCAATATCGATGGAAACAACCTCTGTTAAACCGCCGCCCACCTGAACCGAAGCCACACCCTCGCAGCTTTCGATGTTGGGAACAATTTCATTGTCAACCGTATTTTTTAAATCTGCCAAGCTGCCCTCGCCGCTGACAGCCATAATCAAAACAGGCATGGCGTTCATGGACATTCTGTAAATAGTCGGCGTACCCGCCTCATCGGGCAGTTGGTCTTTCACCAAATCTATCTTTTCCCGCATATTCAGGCTGGCAAAATCAAGATCCGTATTATAATCATAAGTTACCATAACCATGGACAAGCCCGAAGACGACTGGGACTGAATGCTGTCCACATTCTGCAGACTGGCAAAAGCATCCTCCAAAGGCTTGGTAACCATGTTTTCAACCTCTTCCGAGCCTGCACCGCTGTATGTGGTGTAAACCATAGTCATCGGCATTTCCATGGCGGGGAAAAGATCCAAACCTATATTGGTAAAGGAAACGACACCCAACAGAACAACGCACAAAAAGCACATTGCAACAGTTACCCGCCGTTTAACGGTCATTCGTATAAAACCCATTATGACCTCCTGTTTTATTATTCTGTTTTGGCATTGCCGTCTGTGTTATTTGTATCGGTTACGGTTTGGGCGTTGGTCATATCCCGCACCAAAGCTCCGTCATAAAGCAAGTGATTACCCGTGGTTACAACAGTATCGCCGATTTTCAAGCCGGAAACGACCTGAACATATTTTTCGTTGCTCATACCGACTTTGACCTCAACCTTTTTAACAGTATTGTCGTCCTGCAAAACATAAACGCAGTTGTCGGTGTTGACAGCCTCGGCAGGCACAACCAGAACATTGTTGGCGCTGTTGGTAACAAGCTGCGCTTCGGCAAACATACCGGGTTTCAAAAGACCGCTGGCGTTGCTGATGGTGATTTCCACGGGATATGTATTGGTTTGCCGGTCGGCGGCGGGAGCCACGCTGGTAATTTTGCCGACAAATTCATATTCGCTGGCAGCCTCAATTTTCACGTTCAGCGTTTCGCCCGCTTTCACATGATTGATGTTGCTTTCGGTAACATTTGCTTTGATTTTAACGTTGTCAACCGTTACCAGACGAACCACGGGACCGCCTGTGGAAGCCATGCCGCCCTGCTGAACGTTGACGGCGGCAACCTGCCCGCTGATGGGAGCGGAAACCGTGCAGTTGGAAATTTGCTGCTGCGCAGACTGCACCTGGGCGGCGGCGGCGTCAACGCCTGATGTGTCAACCGCCAGCTGCGCCTGTTCAACCTGCTGTTCCGATACTGCGCCTTCTGCATACAAGGCCTGCATTTTTGCCAGGTTTGACTTGGCATTGTTGGCGTTTGCCAAGGCGGCGTTATAGTTTGCCTGCGCCTGCAAAAGCGCCGACTGATAATTGGAGTTATCTATGGTACAGATTGTCTGCCCCGAATAAACGTAATCGCCCACGGCAACGCCGATATACTGCACCGTGCCTGAGGTAGACGGCGCAACGTCAACTTCTTTGTCACCCTCCAGCGTACCCTTTAGGGTGGTGGTTTCCTCAATCGTTCCCATCTGCACGGCGGCAGTTTCCACAGCCGTGCCGTTATCTTCCTCGGTTGTGGCGGTGTTATCCATATTGCCGAAAATTCTGCCCACAATAAACACAACCAAAATAATTGCCACAGCAATAATGATTACGGTTTTTTTGCTTTTCAGTTTCGCCATTTCCTTTTTTGCAGCTCCTTCTTTTCTTAAAAATCACCTTAATAAAATATCCGACAAGCCTGCGGCTTTGGGCAAAGCTTATCGCCTATGTGAACCGCACCGAAAATTTCCCGCATATCAATTTTTATTCCAAACAACAAAATAAAATGAATAAAACAAATTTATTAATCCTGCCAACTCTGCCGAAGCAGACGAAAATTTTCTGCGGTTTATTATGAAAATCGTCAACATCACCCTATCAGAGAAACAGAAAAAAACGGCAAATAAAAAACGCTGTCAAACATTAATTATCAAACCGTCCTGCAAAGGGCAACATATCCGACCGACCGGTCGGTCGGATATGTTTTATTATAATATACATATATTAAAATTGCAAGAAAGAATCACGGGAAAATCAAGCTAAATTCCGGTTTTAATCAAAAAAATCAATATCAAAAACTAACTTTTCGCCGCAGATTACAATATGCTGCAAAAATACGAATTTTTTTTCAACCACAGCAATAACAGCAGAAATTTCCCGAAAAAAAAAGCAAGCAGGTTCGGTTTTATTAAAAACCGAACCTGCGATTTTAATGTCTGCAACGCCAAGCCGCCTGCGTTGTTTTGGTTATTTGTTTTTATTTTTATTTATTTTAGCCATGGAAAAATTCGGCATTCAGACTGTCGGCAATGCTTTTGCGCCATGCCGTAATTTTCAGCTTCGGCACAATATCGTATTTTTCCCAGTATTCGTCAGGCTGTTTGCCGTAAGCAATAAAGGGTATCCCCGCCTGCTTCGCCGCTGCGCCGTCCAGCCAGGAATCACCCAGCATAACCCAACGCAAAACCTGCGGGTGATCCTCCATAATGCTGATTATGCCCTTGGGAGAGGGCTTCAATTCGTTATATTCGTCTCTGGCATGAATTTCATGAAAATACTTGGTCAAATCGGCGTTTTTCATCGCCAGCTTTGCCGCCGACAAAGCGTTATTGGTCAAAACCGTCATGAAAAAACCAACGTTTTGCAAAGCCGCCAAGGCTTCGGCGGCGCCCTCCTCAATATCTACCCGATTCATGCCCAAAGCCTCAACCGCCGCCACATCTGCCCACAGAGCAGCAATTTGCTCGGCGGAAAAGCCATGCTCCTGCGCCCAGTTAATCATCTGTGCCGTTGCCATCGAAGCAAAATCCGCAGCTGCGATTTTCAGTTCGCTGCGGCAAATGCGGCTGATTGTATCAGCTGTTCGGCGGTGCATTTCCGCAAAATCTATGTGAGTATCCAAAATTGTATTGTCCATATCGAAAATCAAACCGTATTTTTTCATTTTCGCTTCTCCTTAAAAATTTTTATTACATATCTTTTTATTCTGCATATATTGCTTCAGGTATTTTCGGTGCGCCTTTCTGCCGTTTCGCTTTGCAAAACGGCAACCTCATCTGCCTTTTGCCACTGCTTTTGTTTGATGAAATCCAGCATTGTGTAGGCTATCAGCGAACCCAAAATCAAGACAGCGCCGATAAACTGATTGAAAACCATAGTTTCGCCCAAAAACAGCATGGCAAAAATCACCGATGACAAAGGGTTCAAATTGTTGAAAAGCGCCGCCGTGGCAATGCCCAGCCTGCTGATACCGTTGTTCCAAAGCATGGTTGCGAAGCCGCCGCAAATCAAGCCCGCATAGCAAACCTTGGCATAGTCCGCCGCCGAAACGCCCTCAAAAGACACAGGGAACCAAGGCGTTAGACAAAGCAAAACCACAAAGCCCAAAGCATTGATGATAACCCCCCAAACCGCCCAGTGCAATCGGTTGTTAAAAGGAATTAAAATGACGGAAAAAGCCGACCACATTATAACATTGGCAATGAAAAATAAATCACCGATATTCAGGCTGAAATGACCGCTGTTGGCAGGCTTGAACCAAATGAGAATTACAGCGCCGCAAACCGCCAAAATCAAAGGCAAAACCGCCGATTTTTTGACGGGAATCCGCAGAAAAACCGCCGCCATAAACACTGTTGCTATGGGATTTATGCCGTTTATCAGGGCGGCGTTGGTGGCGGTTGTGTATGTCAGCCCTATGCACATATTGAACATGAACCCCGCCGCACCGAAAAGCGAAAGCGCCAGCAAATACCACTTGCACTGCCAAATTTTTTGCAGGCTTGCGGTTCGGCGGTTTTTAACTGCCAGCGGCAAAAAGAACAACGCCGCAAAAACAAGACGAAACAAAGCCATCGTCATTGGTGTCATGTCGGCGGCGGCACTGCGGATAACCACAAACGCCGAACCCCAGGAAACGACGCAGATAACCAAGCCTATGTAATCAAGAGCCTTGTTCTTCTTTTTTTCCGTAATATTTTCTGTCATTTTTTATTGCTACCTCTGAATATCTTCCTTTTTAATAATATCTTCTTAAATTATAAATATATTTTTTCTGACAATACCCAATCGGCGAAATTCGCAATTCGCTTCTGATTTTACTGATTTTATTATGATTTTATATTATCTAATTTTATATTATATCATACAAATCCAAAATTTTCGGCAAAATGGCAAAAATTCTCCCAAATATTAAAAATATTATGCCAAGATATTTTCCAAAGTTACCAAACGCCGCCGCAAAAAAAAGAATCGGAAACACAAACTGCATAAAAAAACGCCTGCCTGCGAATTGTTAGATAATAAAGGCAAGTTTTCAGAAATTTATTACTTCGGCTATTAGGTTGACGAAAAGCGGAAAGCTTCTATATAATATAAAATGTGTGTTTTTTGTTAAAAAAAGCACAGTTTAGGTTTTTTATTTTGACATTATTATGCATTTGGAATTAAATAATATTAATTTTCGGATTTTCGTTTTTTAATATTTTTTAATTCGCCAATGCAAAAAAAATGTCGTTGTTCACTGTTATAATTGTTATTATTAAAAGGATTTATTATTTAATTGAGGAGTGTTATTTTTCATGGATTTCAATTCCGCAGTCTGGCTTTTTTCGGCAAGCATCGGGCTTTTGGTTTTGGCAGCCTTGTCGGCGCTTATTTTAAACAAAACCGCAAAAGCCGCCAACGTTGTGCCGAACCTCATCTGTATGGCGGCCGCCGTTTTCGGCTTGGCAGGGGCTTTTTTGCAGCTGCTGCCCCAAGCAGAAGCCGTAACCATCGCCGACCTGACAACATCTGTTCCCCTGCTTAGCCTTCAGATGTCGGTAGACAAGCTTTCCGCCTTTTTTCTGTTTGCTTTGTTTTTGCTGACTTTTGCCGTTTCCCTTTATTCTATTGGATATTTGCGGCATTATTACGGCAAGCGGCAGGTTGGGCTTTTCAACTTTCTTTATGCAGTTTTCATTTTGTCCATGGTTATGGTAATCACGGCGGCAAACACGCTGTTCTTCTTCCTGTCTTGGGAAATTATGTCTGTCGTTTCTTACTTTCTGGTGGTTTTTGAACACGAAAAACAGGAAACCGTCAAGGCAGGCACTTTATATGTCATCATGACTCATATTGCCGCCGCCTTTTTGATGATTGCCTTTATGACTGTGTTCAGCTACACGGGAACCTTCGATATGCAGGCAGACACCTCCGTTATGCCGTTGGCGGCGCAAAATGCAGTCTTTGTTCTGTTTTTAATTGGTTTCGGCACCAAGGCGGGCATGATTCCCCTGCACATCTGGCTGCCAAAAGCGCACCCTGCGGCCGCCTCCAATGTTTCCGCCTTGATGTCGGGTGTCATGATCAAAACTGCCGTTTACG
>JAHZFN010000118.1 GCA_019421315.1 Peptococcaceae bacterium
TCTTTAAATGCACCCAAATAACAATAAAGTCCTTTAGCCGCTAAACTATAATTTAGCTAAACAGCACTCCGCCAAGCACTCAATGCGGCAAAAGACAGAGTATTAACAGACTTCACCGAGTTTAAGCGGCGTGCTGACCACTCTCCGAAGTTTAACAAGATGAAGTCGTTAAAAAAGTCGTTAAAAAGAGAGGAAATATTATAAAAGTATGTTACAGGCTAAAAATATCAGCTATAAATATCCCCGCGGCAAGGACTGGGTTTTGAAAAATTTTTCGGCTGATTTTCAAAAAAATCATATAACCGCCATAACGGGACCCAACGGCTGCGGCAAAACGACGCTGAGCAAAATTCTGGTGGGTATCTGCAAACCCCAAAGGGGCAACGTATATTTGGACGACGTTGACATAGGCGGGCTTTCCTTGGCAGAGGTGGGCGAAAAAATCGGTTTGGTTATGCAAAACCCCAATCGGCAGATTTTTTGCACCTCCGTTTGGGATGAGGTTACATACGGTTTGAAAAACCAACAGCTGCCGACGGCGGAAATCGAGCAAAGAGCCAAATTCTACCTGGAATATTTTCAGCTTTGGCAGCACAAGGACAAGTTTCCGTTTGAAATGAGCTACGGCGAAATGCAAAGACTGGTTCTGGCCGCCGTTTTGGCGATGAAGCCGCAATATCTGCTGTTGGACGAACCAACGGCGTCTTTGGATGTTTATCGGCAAAGACTGTTGGGGGAACAACTGCAAAGGGTGCGGCAGGAGCTGCGCTGCGGCATAATAATCATCAGCCACGATAAGCGTTTCATTGAAAAATTCACCGAAACCCAAGTCAGAATGGAGGTGGCGGCAAAGTGAATTTTTGCAATTTGGCGTCCTTTGACCCCAGGGCAAAGATGATGCTGATGGTCTGCCTCTCCACTTTGGCTTTGCTGAAACCCAAGCCGCTGATACTGCCTGGTATTTTGGCGTTCACGGTTTTGCTGCTGTTTTTGGGCGGCGTTCGAGTGGGCGATATGGTACGGCAGGTAAAGGGCATTTTTTACATGATAATCTCGCTTTTTGTTATTCAATGCCTTTTTGTACGGACAGGAGACCCGTTGGTAACGCTGGCGGGGCATACTCTAATCAAAACGGGCGGTTTGGAAACGGCGGCGGTGGTTTGCCTGAGGTTCACAATTTTTGTGATGAGCGCCCTGATTCTGCTGACGGGGGAATCAAGGGATTATCTTTTGGCTTTGGTGCAAATGAAAACGCCGTATGAAATTGCCTTTATGGTTATGGCGGCAGTGCATTTTCTGCCAATTCTAAAGGAGGAAGCGCTGGATGTTTATTACAGCGTGCAGCTGCGGGGAACGGAAATCAAAAAAGCCGCCCTGCCTGCCAAGCTGAAAATGTACGGCAAAATCTGCCTGCCTGTTTTGGTGGGGGCGGTAAACCGAGCAAAACGAATGTCCATAGCCATGGAAGCCAGGGGATTCAGAGCAAACCCCAAAAGAAC
>JAHZFN010000119.1:0-354 GCA_019421315.1 Peptococcaceae bacterium
GTCGATGTTGCCGTATGGAGCCGTTGTGGCTTTTTTGCCGTGGGGAGTCAAAGGCGAGAACTGACCGCCTGTCATGCCGTAAATATGGTTATTGATAACGATGGCGGTCATGTCAATGTTTCTGCGGCAGGCATGGATAAGATGATTGCCGCCGATTGCCGCTGCATCGCCGTCGCCCATGAACACAAAAGTTTTCAGTCTGGGTTCGGCAATTTTGGCGCCTGTGGCAAAAGCCAAAGCTCTGCCGTGGGCAGTGTGAATAGTATTAAAATCCAGATAGCCGGAAATACGGGAGGAACAGCCGATACCGGAGATTACCATTGTTTCGTCCTGGCTGTAACCCAGCTTTTCCAT
>JAHZFN010000119.1:364-1610 GCA_019421315.1 Peptococcaceae bacterium
CGTTACCGCAGCCGGGGCACCAAATGTGCGGCAGATTGTCTCTGAAATATTTGTTATATACCGCTTCCATTTACAGCACCTCCTTTAATTCTGCCATTTTTTCGTTGATTTTTTCTTCTATTTCTTCCGGTGTAATCAAGTCGCCGTCCACACGACAGATGGATGTAAAGGGCGTTTCACCGATAACCCTCTGCACTTCTCTTGTCATCTGTCCCATGTTCATTTCAGGCATTACAACCAGTTTTTTGCCTTTGCAAACTTCCGCAACTTTTTTGTCGTGGAAAGGCCACAATGTAACAAGACGCAGCATACCGACTTTTTGACCTTTTTCCCGCATTTCGGTAACAGCTTCCTGAACGGATCTGGCAACGCTGCCGTAGGCAACAATTACAACGTCGGCATCTTCCGTCATAAATTCTTCAAATTCGCAAATATCATCAACATTATCTTCAATTTTATCGCAGAGACGTTTGATAAAATCGGTAACAACGTCAGGTTTGGAGGAATAGAAGCCCTCTTCGTTATGGGTTAAACCTGTGATATGGTATCTTTGACCCTGACCCAGCGGAACCATGGGAGGAACGCCGGATTCTGTGTTTTCAAAAGGCACATATTCACCTTCGGGATTATATTTGCCCCGTTCGATAATTTCGATATCGCCAACTTCATCCAGATCGAATTTTTCACGCAGATGACCGATTTTTTCGTCCATCATCAAAAGAACGGGCGTGCGGTATTTTTCCGCCAAATTAAAAGCGCGGATAGTCTGAGTGTAAGTTTCCGTTACAGAGTCGGGAGAAAGGGCGATAATAGCATGATCGCCGTGGGTTCCCCAACGAGCCTGCATAACGTCGCCTGCGGCAGGCAGCGTGGGCAAACCTGTACTTGGGCCGGCACGCATAACGTTAATGATAACAATGGGGATTTCCGTAATTGCGGCATAACCGATAAGCTCCTGCATCAAAGAAAAGCCGGGGCCGGAGGTTGCCGTAAAAGATTTATGTCCGACGGCAGATGCGCCGATGATTGCGCCGATACTGCCGATTTCGTCTTCCATTTGCACAAATTTACCGCCGATAGTCGGAAACTTTGCGGCAATTTGTTCCGCCACCTCTGTGGACGGGGTAATGGGGTAACCTGCAAAAAATGTTGCGCCGGGTTTAATGGCGCCCAATGCGCACGCTTCGTTACCCTGTACCAGTTTCCCCTTTTTCCAGGTGTTTTGCGCATTGTTTGTCATAGTTTC
>JAHZFN010000120.1:0-1955 GCA_019421315.1 Peptococcaceae bacterium
AACGATACACTGACCGCAGCTGACGCAGGGAACGCTGTCCAGTTTTTTCTCGAAAGCGCAGCCGATTTCTGTATCAAAACCACGTTGGGTTGCGCCGATAACGGCAACTTCCTGGCGGTTTTTACAAGCGGCTACGCAGCGGCGGCAAAGGATACATTTGCTGTTGTCGCGAACGATAACGCCTGTTGTGTCGTCAATATTTTCTTCAAATTCGTCATGTTTGAAACGAACTTTGTCTACGCCGTAGTTTTGAGCCAAAGTTTGTAATTCGCAGTTTTGGTTTCTTTTACAAGTCAGGCACTGCATGTTATGGTTGCTGAGAATAAGTTCCAATGTAACTTTTCTGGCTCTGATAACTTTTGCGGTGGAGGTGAAAACTTCCATGCCTTCGGATACGGGGTATACGCAGGAAGCAACCAATTTAGCAGGTCTGCCGCCTTCGGATACTTCAACCATACAAATACGGCAAGCGCCGATTTCGTTAATTTCTTTCATATAGCAGAGAGTTGGAATATCAACACCTGCTTCATGAGCAGCTTGCAGAACTGTGGTACCGGGAGCCACAGCCATGTCTATGCCGTTAATTTTAATATTAACTTTTTCCATTTATGACTCTCTCCTCTCTTATTTCTTGATAATAGCGTTGAATTTACAGCTGCTGAGGCAAACGCCGCATTTAACGCATTTTTTCTGATCGATGACATGAGCTTCTTTACGTTCGCCGGAAATAGCTTCAACAGGGCATTTTCTGGCGCAAAGAGTACAGCCTTTACATTTGTCTGCCAAAATGTTGAAGGAGAGCAAATGTTTGCAAACGCCTGCGGGGCATTTTTTGTCAACAACGTGAGCAACATATTCATCTCTGAAATAATGAAGTGTGGAGAGGACGGGGTTGGGAGCTGTCTGACCGAGACCGCAGAGGGAGTTGGCTTTAACATGATGACAAAGCTCTTCCAACAGATCCAAATCTTCCAATGTAGCTTTGCCGTCTGTGATGTCGCAAAGCATTTCGTAAATTCTCTTTGTACCGATACGGCAAGGTGTACATTTACCGCAGGATTCATCTACGGTGAATTCCAGGAATAATTTCGCAATGTCAACCATGCAGGTATCTTCGTCCATTACAATCAAACCGCCGGAACCCATCATGGAACCGATTTCTTTCAAAGATTCAAAGTCGATTGCAACGTCCATATGAGAAGCGGGGATACAACCGCCGGAAGGACCGCCGGTTTGAGCCGCTTTGAATTTTTTGCCGTTGGGGATACCGCCGCCGATATCTTCTACGATTGTGCGGAGAGTTGTGCCCATGGGAACTTCCACCAAACCTGTGTTGTGGATTTTGCCGCCCAATGCGAATACTTTGGTACCTTTGGAACCTTCTGTACCCATGGAAGCAAACCAATCAGCGCCGTTCAGAATGATCTGAGGAACGTTGGCATAAGTTTCAACGTTGTTAAGAATTGTGGGTTTGCCGAACAAACCTTTAACAGCAGGGAACGGAGGACGAGGACGAGGTTCGCCGCGGTTACCTTCGATGGATGTCATAAGAGCGGTTTCTTCACCGCAAACGAATGCACCGGCACCCAAACGGATGTCCAAATCAAAGTTAAAGCCTGTGCCCATGATGTTTTTGCCCAGCAAACCGTATTCTCTTGCCTGGTCAATAGCAACCTGAAGTCTGTGTACGGCAATTGGGTATTCAGCACGAACATATACATAACCCTGTGTACCGCCGATAGCATAAGCAGCGATAGACATAGCTTCGATTACGGCATGGGGGTCACCTTCCAAAACGGAACGGTCCATGAAAGCACCGGGGTCACCTTCGTCGGCATTACAACAGACATATTTGATGTCGCCTTTGGAATTGGCAGCAAACTGCCATTTCATACCTGTGGGGAAACCGCCGCCGCCACGACCGCGGAGACCGGATTTTTTGATTTCATCAATAA
>JAHZFN010000120.1:1965-2246 GCA_019421315.1 Peptococcaceae bacterium
CCTGAGGAGTCATTTTTGTCAAAACTTTTTCCAAAGCCATGTAACCGTCGCGGGCAATGTATTCGTCGATGATTTCGGGATCAATAACACCGCAGTTTCGCAAAGCCACACGAATTTGAGGTTTGTAGAAACCGGTTTCGTTCAAAGGTTTGATTTCGCCGCCTTCTTCGATGGTTTCATCGTAGATAAGTCTTTGAACAGGTCTGCCTTTAACAATATGTTCGTCAACGATTTCTTTTACATCTTCTACTGTAATTCTGCTGTAAAAAGTACCTTCAGGG
>JAHZFN010000012.1 GCA_019421315.1 Peptococcaceae bacterium
TGGATTATAATACATCGGGTTTGTTGATTTTGACTAATGACGGCGAGCTGACCAACGGTTTACTGCACCCCAAAGGCGAAGTTCCCAAAGAATATGAATGTGCCGTTACGGGCAGAGTTACGGAAAGCACTATTGACAGGCTGGAAAAGGGTGTTCGCCTGAAAGACGGCAAAACTGCCCCTGCCAAAGCTTATATCAAAAGAAAATCGGGCGACAAGACCATTATCAATATAACTATTCATGAGGGGCGCAACAGGCAGGTACGACGTATGATGGAGGCAGTCGGTTTGAATGTGGTTTGGCTGACCAGAAAAAGCTTTGCCGGTTTGACTCTGGATGGCTTGAAGCTGAGCCAATGGCGGTATTTGGATGAAATGGAAGTAAGGCGGCTGAAAATAAAGGCAGGTTTGCTTTAAATTTTTGATATTTGATATACATATAAAAATATTGCACTTTTCAGAAAAAAAAAGGAGGTTTATTCACTATGACACATCAGGAATTGAAACAAGGCTATGTTCAGGTTTATACAGGTAACGGCAAAGGCAAAAGCACTGCTTCTTTCGGTTTGGCACTGCGTGCTGTGGGCGCCGGCATGAATGTGGTGATTATACAATTTATGAAAGTTAAAGGCTGCTATGCCGAAGAAGAAGGCTTTAAGCTTTTGGGCAGTCAGCTTAAACATTATGCCTTCGGCGGCAAAAACTGGGTAAAAAAAGGACAAGGAACTCCCGAAGATTACGCCTTGGCAAAAGAAGCCATGGACAAGGCGTTGGAAGCTATTACAGACCCCAATAATGATCTTGTAATTTTGGACGAAATCAACAACGCCCTTTATTTTGAATTGGTGACAGAAGACGAGGTTCTGGAACTGCTTTCCCACAAGCTGCCAAAAATTGAAGTGGTGCTGACAGGCCGCAATGCTCCCGAAAAAATTATGGAATACGCTGATTTGGTAACAGAAATGCGTGAGATTAAGCATTATTATCAAAAAGGCGTCAACAGCCGCAAGGGTATTGAATATTAAAGCGAATAATAAAATCTAAAAGATAAAAAGAGGTAAAACTAAATGAGAATAGTTAGGTTTAAAGCCAATAACAGATATTATTTCGGTGAGCAGGACGGCGATATGATTTTTGCTTTGGCAACAGCATATTTGCAGGATGTAAAAACTGTTAAGGCAACGGGTGAGGTTTTTAATATTAATGAGGTTGAGCTTTTGGCGCCCTGCGTTCCGAGCAAAGCAATTTGTTTGGGCTTGAATTATCGGGATCATGCCGAGGAGTTCAATTTTGATATTCCCAAATGGCCGATAATTTTTATGAAGCCTGCAACCGCTTTGCTGAAACCGGGCGGCGAAATTCTGTATCCCAATGATTTAAGCCGCCGCTTAGAGTACGAAGGTGAATTTACCATTGTTATCGGTTCTGTCTGCAAGGATATTTCTTTGGCAGAAGCCGAAGCCAATTTGAGCAAATATGTTCTGGGTTATACCTGCGGCAACGATGTTACCGCCAGAGATTTGCAGCCGAAAAACGGGCAGTGGACAATCGCCAAATCCTTTGATACATTTATGCCCCTGGGTCCCGCCATCGAAACCGATTTGGATTATGCCAATCTTGATATTAAAACCATCCATAACGGCAAGATTGTACAACATTCCAACACCAAAAATCTGATTTTCAGCGTGCCGTATATCGTCAGCTATGTCAGCAATATTATGACCCTGTTCCCGGGTGATGTTATCATGACGGGAACGTCATCCGGTGTCGGCCCGATGTTGGTGGGCGATGAAATTACTGTTGAAATCGAGGGTATCGGCAAGCTGACCAATACAGTGGCTTTTAAACACCCCGAAAAAGGCTATAAACCGCGTAAAGAAAAAAAACCGGAAAAGAAATCAGAATAAAAATCGGAATAAATATATAAATTCAGGTAATAATTTAGGTAATAATAATGAAGAAAGTTTTGGTAATCGGCGGCGGTGCAGGCGGCATTTTTGCCGCTTTGGCAGCCGCCGAAAATAATGCAAAGGTGACAATTTGGGAAAAGAATAATCGCCTGGGCAAAAAGCTGGCAATCACAGGTAAAGGCAGGTGCAATGTGACTAATGCCTGCCCTGTGGACGAAATTATTAAAAATTTGACGGGCAACGGTCGCTTTATGTACAGTGCTTTCAGTGTTTTTGATAACATGGCGGTTATGAATTTTTTTGAAGAAATCGGTGTGCCTTTGAAGGTGGAGCGGGGGCAGAGGGTTTTTCCCGTTTCCGACAAAGCCACAGATGTTGTCGACGCTTTGGAAAAGGAGCTGCACCGCAGAGGGGTTGAGATTAAATATAATCACACTGCCGAAAAACTGCTGGTGCAGGATAACAAAATCATCGGTGCTGTTTGCAATGAGGGCAGTTTTAATTTCGATGCTGTGGTTTTGGCAACGGGCGGCTGCACTTATAAGGGTACGGGCAGCAGCGGCGACGGCTACGCTCTGGCAAAAGCTGTCGGTCATACCGTTACGCCTATTTTGCCGTCTTTGGTGCCTTTGGTTTCGTCTTAGCCTTGGATAAGCGATTTGCAGGGATTATCTTTGAAAAATTCCAAAATCGAGCTGTATAATCAAAAAGGGAAGAATCTGGCAAGCCAATTTGGTGAAATGTTGTTTACTCATTTTGGGCTTTCAGGTCCCTGCATTTTGTCCATAAGCGATACGGCGGCTCGTTTTTGGCTGAAAAAGCCCGATGAACCGCTGGTTATCAAAATAGATTTGAAGCCTGCCTTGACAACGGAACAGCTGGATGCCAGAATTCAAAGAGATTTTGTTAAATACAGCCGTAAAATTTTTGCCAATTCTCTCGGCGATTTATTACCGAAATCTTTAATTCCCGTGATTATCAAATTATCGGGTATTGAGCCTGAAACTGCCGTTAATCAGATAACGAAAGAGCAAAGGCATAATTTGGCAAGGCTTTTGAAAGGATTTCCTGTTACTGTCAGCAAAACTCGCCCTTTAAATGAAGGCATTGTTACGGCAGGCGGTGTCAAAACCAAAGAAGTCAACCCTAAAAGCTTTGAATCTAAAATTATTGAGGGTCTTTATATTGTCGGGGAGTTGCTGGATGTTCACGGTTTTACGGGAGGCTACAATTTACAGGCGGCATTCAGCAGCGGCTATGTGGCAGGGTGTTCGGCAAGTCAATAAGATTTTGTCCTTTGCTCCTGCATACGGTGCAGAATAATAAAGAAAATATAATAAAAAAATCCTTGAATTTAATTTTTTTTGTGATAAAATTAAATATAATCTTGTATTTCTATTGCAAGAGAAAACGCAGAAAAAACGGAAAGTGAGGGAGCTTTGTTAATGGGAAAAGATACAAGAAAAAACATCATAGAAAACCGCAAAGCTCGCCATGAGTACATTTTTCTGGAAACTTTGGAGGCAGGCATTGAGCTTAAAGGCACAGAGGTCAAGTCTTTGCGTGCGGGCAAAGGTAATTTGAACGATGCCTTTGCCAGGATTGAAAACGGAGAATGTTGGCTTTATAATTTGCACATCAGTCCATATGATTTCGGTAACCGCAACAATCATGACGAATTGCGTGAACGGCGGCTTTTGCTGCATAAAAAAGAAATTGCCAAGCTCCATGCCAAATTAAAGGAAAAAGGTTTGACTCTAATTCCCAAAAGATTATATTTTGTCGGCAATTTGGTGAAAGTTGAGCTGGCTTTGGCAAAAGGTAAAAAACTCTTTGACAAAAGAGAATCTGCCGCTGCCAAAGATGCCAAACGCCAAATGGACAGAGCCTTCAAAGAAAAACAAAGAGCTTATTAATCAGAAACCTGATTGATACTGATACATGGGGATGTAAAGGTTTCGACGGGGGATGGATTGGTCGCATAAGCGAGCCGGGGATGTTGCCAGCCCGTAAAACTGTAACAAGCTATTTATTTTTAAATGGCAAAACAAATAGAATGGCTTTAGCAGCCTAATGCTAGCCTTGTTTG
>JAHZFN010000121.1 GCA_019421315.1 Peptococcaceae bacterium
TGACATTCTGGAAGAGGTTGCCAAAAGACTGCCCGGCTTCCCCATAGTTTTGCACGGAGCTTCCTCCGTTATGCAGGAATATGTAAAAATCGTCAATGAATTCGGCGGCTCCATGCCCGACGCCATTGGTGTTCCGGAACATATGCTGAAGCAAGCCTCCCAAATGGCTGTTTGCAAAATCAACATTGACTCCGACCTGCGTTTGGCAATGACAGCCTCCGTCCGCAAGCATTTGGCGGAACACCCCGACCATTTTGACCCCAGACAATACTTGGGCGACGGCAGAAAAGCCATTCAGGAAGTGGTTTCTCACAAAATGCGCGAAGTTCTCCTTTGCTCCGGCAAAGCCTGATTTTTCGCCTATCCTCCGCCGCAGGCGGACAATACCAAAACCAAAAGGCACCAAAAAACCACCGGGTGCCTTTTTTTACGACTTCATCTTGTTAAACTTCGTACAAGGGTCTGTTCGCTATCTTAACTCGGCGAAATCTAATAGTGCGCTTTCGTTTGCCGCATTGGGTACTTGGCGGGTTTCGTGCTGAGATAAATTATAAACTAAAGAGGTGTTCAAGTTCATGACAGCAAATACAATAACAATCAGAAAATATCAAGAAGCTGATTTGCCCCGTTTAACGGAGCTTTGGAACGAAATTGTGGAAGGCGGAATCAGCTTTCCGCAAGATAGCCCTCTTTCGCCAGAGGAAGCAACGGAGTTTTTTGCTGTCCAAACCGTAACCGCCTGCGCCTTTGAGCACAACGCCGACGGTACAGAAACCATGGTCGGATTCTACATTCTGCACCCCAACAATGTGGGTCGCTGCGCCCATATCGCCAACGCCTCCTACGGCGTTACGGCAAGCTGCCGCGGCAAAGGCGTGGGGCGGCGGCTTGTGCAGAACTGCCTTAACGAAGCCAAAGCAAAGGGTTTTTTAGGGTTGCAGTTCAATGCCGTTGTCAGCACCAATTTTGGCGCCATCGCCCTTTATTCAAGCCTGGGCATGAGCATTTTGGGCACTGTGAAAAACGGTTTTCATATGCCGTCGGGAGAGTATGTTGACACCTATATTTTCTTCAAAGCCCTTTAAGCCATTTAAATAATACACAAATTTATAACTCAAGGCGTCCGCAATGCCGCAAAAACAAATTCTAATCAAATTAAAATATTCCCCAAATTACCGAGGTGATATGAAATGGAAAAAAAATACGTTGCCGTGGAGCTGATAAAAAGAACATTAAACGATGAATCCGTAACAGAAATTCAGATTCCCATCGGCTCCCACCTGAAAGATTTCGCACCGCAGCCTGACGGCGTCAACCCCACCGTTGTGGCGGCGTTTGTCAACAACAAGCTGAAAGATCTCAACTATCCCATTTACTGCAACAGCCGCATTGAATGGCTGGACTACACACATAATTTCGGCAATAAAATTTACAAATTCAGCCTGTCCCTGCTTCTGTTCGTTGCCTGCAAGGAGCTTTATCCCGACCATGAGCTTAAGGTTCTCCATTCTCTGCGCAACGGCAGATACTGCGAACTGCGGGGCGGCAAGCCTTTAGGCGATGGTGATTTTGTCAAAATTGAAAACAAAATGCGCCAAATGGTGCAGGACAACGTTCCTATCAAAAAGGATTATCTGACCCGTGCCGATGCCATCAAATATTATACCGACTTGGGATATGACCTGATGGCAGAAAACCTGAAAATGCAGAAAAGCCACAACATTCCCGTCTACACAATGGACGGTTATGTGCAGTATATGTGGAGCAAGATTGTACCGTCCGCCAAATATCTTGGCAATTTCAAAATTGACGCTTTCGACGACGGTTTCATAATTCGTGAACCCAGAAGCTTCAACATGGCGGTATCGGCGGAAAATCCCAATTCCGACAAATTTGCTTTTCCCAAGCGTTTACAGGATTCTTTAAAAACCTATGATGAATGGGGGCAGATTTTGGGTGTGCAGAACGTTGCCGACATCAACAAAGCCGTGGAAAACGATGATTTTAAAAATCTGATAATCATGGCAGAAACCATGCAGCAGCGCAATATGCAAAAGATTGCCGACAGCATTTACGCCGACTTCCCCAAAGTCAAGGTGGTGCTGATTGCGGGCCCCAGCTCTTCCGGCAAAACCTCTTTCTGCAACCGCATGGCAATCGAATTCCGTGCCTTGGGCTTAAAGCCCATCGTGCTTTCCATGGACAATTATTTTGTGGACAGAGCCAAAACGCCTCTCGGCGCCGACGGCAAACCCGACTTTGAATGTGTGGACGCCGTCGATCTGCCCTATTTCAACAAGCAACTGAAGCAGATGATTAACGGCGAACACGTGGAAATGCCCATTTACGATTTCCCCACAGGCACTCGTTCCGCCAAAACCATCCCCGTTGATTTGACAGAAAAGCATATTTTGCTGATTGAGGGTATCCACGGCATCAACGAAAAGCTGACTGCCGACATTCCCGCCGAAAACAAAAGGAAAATTTACATATCCTGCCTGACCCAGCTCAACCTGGATAATCTTTCGCCCATTTCCAGCGGCGATAACCGTGAGCTGCGTCGTTTAATCCGTGATGTGCAGTTCCGCAATGCGCCCGCCGAAAAAACCCTTTTGGGCTGGCGAAAAGTCCGTGCCGGCGAAGAAAAAAACATCTTCCCTTTCCAGGAAAGCGCCGACTATTACTTTAATTCCTCGCTGATTTACGAATTCAACGTTTTGCGCCCCGCCTTGGAAGAGCACCTCATGGAGGTGGAAGAAACCTCACCCGCTTATTCCGAAGCCGCCCGTCTGCTCCGCATTATCCTCCAATTCCGCCCCGTGGCGCCCAACCTGGTACCCGCCTACTCCCTGCTCCAAGAATTTCTCGGCGGCAGCTGCTTCGAACTCTGATTTTTTAACGACTTGGATGTTGTTTGCTGAGCTGTCCAAGAAGTCGAGCCGTATGGCGAAGTGTGATTGCCTAGCGGCGAACCGCTAAACTCCGCAGGTTCGGTGAAATCTGTTATTGCGCATTCGTTTTTGTTATCGGGGTGCTTGGCGGACTTGGGGCTAACAGTGGCTTGAAGCATAAAGCTGCAATGTGATTTTCTTTCCGCAAGAGCGTTCTGAGGAAAACAACATACAGAAAAAAAACAATCGAATATACAGATAAAAATGCCATCTTGCAAACAAGATGGCATTTTTTGATTTTATGTTTTATTTTTTCTCGTCGAGCAAAACTACACCCTGCGGCAGATTTTGCTCAATAGCGCCGACCACGGGGTGCAGAACGTACATTTCATCCAAATACGCTGCATCTTCAGCCGACAGCTTAACGCCGAGAGTGCCTGCGGCATCAGCAAAACAGGCGGTTTTGGTGGCGCCGATGATGGGAGGAGCAACGCCTTTTTTCCCATTTTATTTTTCTTGATTATTATATCTTTTAATAACTGCCTCCGCCACCCGAATACCGTCTGCCGCCGCCGACATAATGCCGCCCGCATAGCCTGCGCCCTCGCCGCAGGGATATAAGCCGCCGAAACTGCAATATTTTTCGTCCCGCAGAATCCGCACAGGGGAAGAGCTTCTGGTTTCCGGCGCCGTCAAAAGGGCTTCGCCGTCGGCAAAAGCCGCCATTTTTTCTGCAAAAATTTTTAATCCCTCACGCATTGCCGCTGTTACAAAATCGGGCAGACAGCTGTCAATTTTGCCGTATTTCACCTTTGGCAAAAAGGAGGGCTTCACAGCTCCGCATTTTCCTGTCGGTCTGTCCGCTAAAAAATCCTCCACCTTTTGGCAAACGGCAGAATAATCGCCGCCGCCCGCCGCAAAAGCCGCCCTTTCAAGCCGCCGCTGAAATTCCACGCCTGCCAAGGGGTGCGAACTGCCGAAATCCGATGGGTTGACACCTA
>JAHZFN010000122.1:0-2390 GCA_019421315.1 Peptococcaceae bacterium
ATGTGCTGGAATACTTTTGGCTGATACCGATGCCTGTTTTGATTACGGGTATTATTACTTTCTTTTTTGGTAAAAAACTGGGTTTGAAATGTGCATGGTTAGCGGCTTTTGGTACAGGCTGTTCATTTGTGCTGTCTTTGTTTGCTCTGCCTGCTGTTGTGGCAGGGGAAACCGCAGAGATAAGCTTTACTTGGTTCAACAGTATAAAGCTGGGTTTTATTGTTGATCCTCTGACAATAACACTTTTGCTTCTTGTATCTTTCTTGGCAACCTTGATTATCATTTATGCCCATGGGTATATGCACGGCGAAGGCGGCTTGATGCGGTTCTTTGCCGAAGTACAGCTTTTTGCTTTCTCCATGCTGGGTGTGGTTATTGCCGATAATTTACTGCAGGCTTATATTATGTGGGAAATTATGGGTCTTTGTTCTTACTTGCTGATTGGTTTTTGGTTTATTAAACCGGAGGCGGCTTCTGCTGCAAAAAAGGCTTTTTTGACCACCAAAGTCGGAGATATATTTCTTTTCATCGGTATTTTGATTTTGTTTACTCAAACGGGATCTTTTGAATATAAAGATATTTTTGCGGCTTTGGATGCAGGAACTGTCAGTCAGTTCTGGATTACGGCTGCTGCTTTGGGTATTTTCGGCGGCGTTGTCGGTAAATCTGCACAGTTCCCGCTGCACGTTTGGCTGCCGGATGCCATGGCAGGCCCGACTCCCGTTTCCGCTTTGATCCATGCCGCAACCATGGTTAAAGCTGGTATTTATCTGGTTGCCAGAATGTTTCCTTTGTTTGCACTTTCGGCGGCTGCCACCGAAACCATGCTGGTTATCGGCGGCATTACGGCTTTGCTGATGGCGTTGCTTGCCATTGTGCAGACGGACTTCAAGAAGATTTTGGCATATTCCACATTGAGCCAGCTGGGCTTTATGGTGGTTGCTTTGGGTTCTTTGAACTGGATTGCGGCGCTTTTGCATTTGGTGAACCATGCTTTCTTTAAAGCGCTGCTGTTTCTGGGTGCAGGCTCTGTTATCCATGGTACGCAGACCAATAATATTTTTGAAATGGGCGGAGTTTGGAAATCGCAAAAGCTTACCGCAATACCGTTTTTGATGGCGACTGTATCTATTGCCGGTATTCCGCCGTTCAGCGGCTTTTGGAGTAAGGATTTGATTTTGGCATCTGCTTTGGAAGCCAACACTTTTATATTTGTGCTTTTGGCACTTGCCACTTTCCTGACAGCATTTTATATGTTCCGTCTGTATTATGTTGTTTTCACAGGCAAAAAACGCACGCAGTATGACGGTCATGAATCCTGTGCCTCTATGGTTTGGCCTCTTTGGGTTTTGGGTGTTTTCGCTGTTTGTTCCGGCGCTTTGACAGGTCCTTTGACCCAATTCTTAACAGGTTCGCCTGCGGCACACGAAGGTGTAAACGGCGTTATGATAGGCTCTGTTTTGATCGCTCTCTGCGGTGTTTTGCTCAGCACCTGTTTTTATTACTGGCATAAGCTTTCTGCCGAAAAAGTTAAAAACAGCTGCAAAGGTTTGTATAAATTCCTGTGCAACCGTTATTACATAGACGCTTTTTACGACAATGTTATCTGCGGCGGCATTGTTGTGGGAATTGCCAAGCTTTCCCGCTTTGTTGATGTTTACATTATCGACGGCATTGTCAGAGTAATTTCCAAAGGCTTTTACTACCTTTGTATGCTGTCGAAAATTATTGATTACTCTGTAATTGACGGTGTTATCCGCGGTCTTTGTTCCGGTATTGTCAGCATGGGTACTGCCCTTAAAAAATCCTCTACCGGTTACATTCAGCAATACATGACATTGGTAATCGGTGCCATTGTTGTGATGATTCTTTTGGTCTGGGGAGGTGTTCTGTAGATGAGTGCTTTATCCTGGCTGTTGTTTACCCCGCTTTTCGGCGGCATTATAGTTTATCTTTTCGGACGCAATCGGGAAACAGATAAATCCGTTAAATGGCTGGCATTTATCATTTCTCTCGTTCCGCTTCTGCTTAATTTGGCACTTTTGGCAGGTTTTGACTGGTCGGCAACGGAAATGCAGTTTTACGAAGAACATACTTGGATTAAAACCTTTGGCGTGAGTTATGCCTTGGGTGTTGACGGCTTGAGTATGCCGATGGTTTTGCTGACCACAATTCTGACCAGCCTGACAATTTTGATGTCCTTTGATGAACACAAAAATGCCAAAACCTACATGACATTGCTTTTGATGATGGAAACGGGATTAATCGGTGTTTTCATCAGCTTGGACTTTTTCCTGTTCTATCTGTTCTGGGAATTAACTCTGATTCCCATGTTTTTCCTGATTATGGAATGGGGCGGTCCCAGAAGAAGATATGCTTCTTTGAAATTT
>JAHZFN010000122.1:2400-4970 GCA_019421315.1 Peptococcaceae bacterium
TGATTGCCATAATCAGCATGGTTTTTGCGGCACATTCTCAGTTGGGTTATTACACCTTCAATATTTTGGAAATTACCGACGAAGTATCCTTTGCAAGCTCTTTCCAATATGTTGTTTTCCTGTTGCTCTTCATCGGTTTTGCCGTAAAAATGCCTGTTGTGCCTTTCCACACTTGGCTGCCCGATGCCCATGTTGAGGCACCTACCGGCGGTTCGGTGATTTTGGCGGGCGTTATGCTGAAGATGGGCTGTTACGGTTTGATTCGTATCGGTTTCACCATGATGCCCGATGCAGTTGTTAAATTTGCCCTGCCTATGGCGATCCTCGGTGTGATTTCCATGGTATACGGTGCTTTCCTGGCTTTGGCACAGGATGATTTAAAGAAGATGATTGCTTATTCCTCCGTCAGCCATATGGGTTCGGTTCTGCTCGGTTTGGCGGTTCTTAATGAATATGGCTTTGACGGTGCTATGTTCCAGATGTTTGCCCATGGTATCATTTCGGCAATGATGTTTATGGCGTGCGGTATGCTCCAGCATTCCGTCGGCACCAGACGCATTTCCCAACTGGGCGGCGTGGCAAACAGACTGCCGATTTTGGCGGCGTTTACCGTTTTCTCGTTCCTGGCTTCTTTGGGACTGCCGGGATTGGCAGGCTTCGTTCCGGAATTAAATGTATTTCTGGGAGCGTTTAGGGTAATGCCTGCTGTTGCTTTGGTTGCCATGATATCCATGATTATTACGGCTGCCTATTATCTTTGGGCATTGCAGAGAGCTTATTTTGGACCTTATAATGAAAGATTGGAAGAAGCAAAACCCCACGATGTTTGCTGGTTCCAGGCTGTGCCTTTGGGGGTTTTGGTTGTTTTGATTTTGGTGTTCGGCGTTTATCCCGCACCCATTATGGATATGATTCATACAAGCTCCTCATATATTCTCAGTATTATAGGGGGTGTTTTGTAAATGAATTTTGATATGAATTCTTTGATTTGTCTGGCTCCTTACATAATTCTTTTGGTTTTTGCAGTGGTGATTGTGCTGCTGCCGAAACCCAGCCGCAAGCTGGCTTATGCCATGAGCATGATCGGCATTGCGTTGGCAGGTGTTGTTTCGGCACTGCTTTGGGGGACAGATACTGAAATTCTTAACGGAACACTGCAAATTAACAGTTTTTCCATTGTTGTCAATTTGATATTCCTGCTCTTGTCCTTTGTTGTGGTTGCGGGCTCGCATACATTCTGCGAAAACCTGCGTTATACCAAAGACAGAGCCAGAGGATATTACGCCCTGATTATGTTTGCCACAATCGGTTTGATGGCGCTGGGCAGTGTGACGGATTTTATTACGCTGTTTGTGGCGTTTGAATTGGTCAGCATTGCAACCTATGTTTTGCCGCTTATCGACTGTGCCGACCCCAGAGGTAAAGAGGCTGCTATCAAATATTTCCTGATGGGCGCTTTTTCCTCGGCTTTGATTTTGTACGGTTTGTCTTTGCTGTATGGCTACACAGGCACTTTGAATATTGCCGAAGTTGCCTCCAAGCTGGGTAATCTGGACACTTTGTTCCAGCCGATTATGCTGATTGCCGTAATTTTGATGCTGGCGGGCTTCGGTTACAAAATGGCTCTGGTGCCTTTCCATTTGTGGGCGCCTGATACATATACGGGTTCTCCTGCTCCTGTTTCGGCGTTTTTGGCAGGTATTACCAAAAAAGGTGCCTTTATCGTTTCCTTTAAAGTATTTTTGGTTGCTTTGGTGGCACTGCAAAAAGATGTTTTTATAATCTTGAGCATTATTGCCATTATTACCATGTGCACAGGCAACAGTGTTGCTCTTATGCAGACTAATGTCAAGAGAATGATGGCGTATTCTTCCATCGCTCATGCCGGGTATATTTTGGTCGGTATCGCCATTTTCACTCAAATGGCGGTGGCAGGCTCTTTGATGCACATTATTGCCCACGGCTTGATGACAGCAGGTGCTTTCTTTGCCATTTATCTGATTGCGGAAAGTGTCGGCGGTGAAGATTTGGACGATTTTAGCGGTCTTAACAAAACCGCACCGTATACGGCGTTTGCCTTTATGGTAATTTTGCTTTCGCTGGCAGGCGTTCCGCCTTTCCTCGGTTTCTGGAGCAAGATGGTAATGGTTGTTGCCTCTTTCCAATACGGCGGCTGGTGCATTTTGTTGGCGGTTTTCCTGGTTTTGAACAGTGCTTTGTCTTTGGTTTTCTATGCCAGAGTTATCAAAACCATGTATATGGATCCGCCTTTGGAAAAAAACGCAAACAAAGTTATCATCGAAAAAACGTCCTACACAGTTGCGATTTATGTATCAATGATTATTTTGACTGTTACAGGTCTTTTCCCAAACGAAGTTTTGAAGATTTGTACCGAAGCAGTAAGCTGTTTGATTCATTAAAGGGGGTTGAAAAATGGGTATAATATCTGTTATGTTGCTGCTGCCTTTGGCTGCGGCCTGCGCCATTTTTGTTGCCCGCAAACACACCGATGTTTGCAAAGGCATTGCTCTTTTAGCCTCCGGAATTGTGCTTTTGTTTTCGCTGTATCT
>JAHZFN010000122.1:4980-5540 GCA_019421315.1 Peptococcaceae bacterium
CGTCGGCTTCCGGCTATCAGTTTGATGTGCTGTTGAAATGGTTTCCGTCTTTGGGTGTTTCCTATGCCGTCGGCATAGACGGCTTGGCTTTGCCCTTTGTGGTTTTGACGGCTCTCCTTTGCTTTTTGGCTTTGATTTACACAAACGACATTCCTCAGAGAGCGGCTTTGTATTACGCTTTGGTTCTGCTTTTGGAAGTTGGTTTGATCGGTGTGTTTACAGCCGCTGACCTTTTCCTTTTCTATATTTTCTGGGAAGTTGTTCTTTTGCCGATGTTCTTCATGATTGGGATTTGGGGCGGTAACTTCCGCAGTTACGCCGCTATGAAGTTCTTGATTTACACCCATGTTGCATCTGTGATTATGATGCTTGCCATTGGTGCCATGTACTTCAAGGCGGAATCTCTGCTGGGTTACTACACCTTCTATATCCCCGATTTGATGAATGCGGGTTTCCCGGCGGACTTCCAATTTGTGGTTTTCCCTGCGCTGTTCTTTGCTTTTGCCGTGAAACTGGCAATGGTTCCTTTCCATACCTGGATGCCCGACGCTTATGTGGAA